>CAYREN010000055.1:0-18500 GCA_964423255.1 uncultured Roseivirgaceae bacterium
TATGCCGATCTGTATTGTATCAGAAAATGATGCAAATTTAGCTACCAGGGTGGCAAGATGTAGGCCGGCATTTTCCATCATTATTCCAATAGGAAGATTGAAATTCTCAACTGCATAATAATCCATTTTACGAAAATGATCCAATTCAAGCTCATCTGCATTTGAAATGGAGTAGGTATGAAAATACCTTGAATTCATAATTCGATATGATTAGTTTTCTTGTAAAATAAATGCTTATAATAAACTCCCTTTTTCAGTATATGGAAATACTTCATCATATCTCATTACTGAAGTCATACTTACTCTTCTGTTAATATGTTTGCGCTCCAGTTCTGAAGGATTTACCACTCCCGCAGCTGCAATTAACTCACTAAAGCTATGAAGTGTGGTATGATGGAAATTTGCTACTCGTTCAGATTTGTCTTCGACATTAAGACCTTTCATTAAGTATTCATCCTGAGTCGCTACACCAACCGGACAGGTATTTTGATTACACTGTAAGGCTTGAATACATCCGGCGGCCATCATCATTGCACGTGCGCTGTTGACCATATCTGCTCCTAGTGATATTGTTCTTGCAATATGAAATCCTGTGATTACCATTCCTGAAGCAATTATTTTTATGTCTTTCTTTAGATCATATCCTATTAATGTGTCGTAAACAAAAGCCAAAGCATCTCTTAATGGGTTTCCCAAAGAGTTTGAAAACTCTACCGGTGCAGCCCCCGTGCCCCCTTCTCCTCCATCCACTGTTATAAAGTCGGGCTTAATCCCTGTAGATACCATGGCTTTACAGAGGTCAATAAATTCATGTTTTTTACCTACACATAGCTTAAACCCAATTGGTTTTCCTCCCGATTTTACTCGTAGTTGGTTTATAAATTCCATCAACTCATTAGGCGAATGAAAGGCGGAGTGTGTAGGTGGAGAAATTACATCTGTGTGTACCGGTACATCTCTTATTTTTGATATTTCTGGGGTATTTTTACTTGCTGGCAAAATACCACCATGTCCTGGTTTTGCTCCTTGCGATATTTTAATTTCAATCATTTTGACATTAACCAGTGCGGCCTTTTTAATAAAGGTGTCTATACAAAAATTCCCTTCCTTTGTCCTGCATCCAAAATATCCAGTACCGATTTGCCAGATCAAATCCCCACCGTTTTTTAAATGATAAGGGCTGATTCCTCCTTCACCGGTATTGTGGGCAAAGCCTCTTGCCTTAGCTCCTTTGTTCAAAGCCAGGATTGCATTTTTGCTCAACGCTCCAAAACTCATCGCAGAAATATTCAATAAGCTGGCTGAATATGGTTGCTTACAGTCTGGCCCTCCAACTGTCACTCGTGGATGAGGATTTACATCACGATTATCACAGGCATACATGGAATGATCGATCCATTCATAACCAACCCTATATACATCCATTTGTGTTCCGAAAGGAACAGTATCATTGGTTTTTTTTGCTCGTTGATATACTAAGGTTCTAAACATCCTATTGATGGGCCTTCCTTCAGTATCTGTCTCTACAAAATATTGCATGATTTCTGGACGTATTTTTTCCAACAAATACCTGCCGTGACCCAACAAAGGAAAATTCTTTTTAATGGCTTGTTTCTTCTGTAATATATCAGTGTATCCTATTAGTACAATCGGCCCAATCACTATCATACTCCACCAAATCGGCGCCCAATAAATTCCTATTGTTCCTATTGCTGCTAATAATACTGTTGAACCGACAATAAAGATTTTTCTTATTTTCATTAGTTTATATATTTAATTACAGTTTCGTTGTGTGTTAAACCGATGAATAATCTTTCAATATTCACCACATTCAATTTATTATCTAACAACCAAATCCTATACAATCTTCCAATCAGTTAGTTGATTTGATAAAAGAGAATAACAAGAGATGTTTGACAGCAAACTATACTCATTTGACGGTTAAGGATGATTAACCTGACAATATTTCAATAATTTATTTTAATTTTTAAAAGAAATATGGAGAGATGTTTTAAATCAAAAAAAACTCATTAGCTCACCTTTCAGTTAGTGCAAAGCCTTTTTTAAAAGATTATTTATTGAGAGATAAGAACTACAATTTATTAGTAAATAGTGCGTCTTGAAAGAATATTTCAATTTCTATCATATTTTCTAATAATCAACTGATTGGCTTTTTCATAAGAGAAATATTTCATCATCCAACTAAAAGCAACCTTCAATCTATTTTTAAATCCTGTGATAGAAATCAAATGAATAAATGACCATAACAACCAACCAATTTTACCATTTAAATAGGCTACTTTTAAATCTGCAACGGCACTCTTTTTCCCAATTGTTGCCATCGAGCCTTTATCCAGATAAGTAAACACATCTTGAAATTTACCGGATTTTGCCATTGAAAGAATGTTTTTAGCTAATGCTTGCCCTTGTTGAATAGCAACCTGGGCAACCATTGGGTGACCTTTTGGGTTTTCATCACTTATCATTGCTGCGACGTCTCCAATTGCAAAAACATTTTTCAAACCTTCTACCTGATTGTAGTCATTAACTTTTAACCTGTTTTGTGCAACTACAACAGAATTGTTAATCCCCTCTATGGTATTTCCTTTAACACCTGCAGCCCAAATCAATGTTTGAGAATTAATTATTCTTTCCCCATTTTCTATTTGAATAGTTATATTTTCCCCATCATAATCTTTCACTAAGCTGTTGAGTAACACTTCAACACCAAGGGTATTTAATGTCTTTAATGCATGCCTGGAAGCTCTTTCGGACATAGTAGGCAATATCCTGTCAGCCGCTTGAATTAAGTATATTTTCATCGTGCCTATCTCAATTTCCGGATAATCATTGCGTAGCAAGTATTTTTTAAATTCGGCTATCGCACCAGCCATCTCTACTCCGGCAGGCCCTCCTCCTACAATTACAAACCTTGTTAATGCCTCCTTTTCCTGAAAATTGCATCCTTCAACTGCTTTTTCTAAATTTTGAAGCATCCAACTTCTAAGGTTAATCGCATCATTTATATTTTTTAGCCCTATGCTATTTTTTTCTATACTTTTTGACCCGTAATAGTTTGTAGAACTTCCAGTGGCAATCACTAAAAAATCATATTTGATAAATCCAATATTTGTATGGACACTATTATTTTTAGTATCAATAAACTCTACTTCAGCCATTCGATAAATCATATTTGCACATGACTTAAATATTTTTCGTATTGGTGAAACAATGGCATCCGGCTCTAAACCGCTTATTGCAACTTGATATAAAAGAGGTTGAAATTGGTGGTAATTGTTTTGATCAATTAATACTATTTGAACTGGCCTATTTTCTAATTTCTTAATTATATTTAACCCCGCAAATCCTGCACCTATTATCACAACTCTTGGAAACTCATTTTTTGGTACGCAAAAATGCTTTTTTCGTTGATTGTTGTCAGACATACTTTAGATTACAAATTATTTTAAGAAACACCAGATTCTGATTTACTATCAAAATATTAAGGTTAATGAACATTTTTACAGTACATTACTTTTTATCACCATCAATTTTTCTCTGGTCATTTCGTGCATGGAATATTGAATTCCTCCCATACCAATTCCTGAAGAATCCCGGCCTCCAAATGGCATCCAATCGACTCGAAAGGCTGTATGATCATTTACCATTACTGCTGTGGCATTTAGTTTTTTCACGCAATCCAGTGCAATATCCAAATCTTTTGTAAAAACAGCTGCTTGAAAATGGACATCAAGACTGTTGGCAATTTCAAAGGCTTTTTCTCTATCAGCATAAGAATAGACACAAACAACAGGGCCAAATATTTCTTGTGTCGAAACTCGTACATGTGGAGGAGGGTTTAACAAAACGGTGGGTGAATAGCAGGAATCTGAAATCCTCTTGCCACCACATAATAATGTGGCCCCAGCATCTATTGCCTCTTTTACCCACTCTTCTACCCTCTCAGCCTCTCTTGGCAAGATTAGCGGTCCTACCTCAGTTTTTTCATCCATCTGGTCACCAACAATCAGTTTATCCGCCATAGCTGCCAATTGCTCTGCTACTTTATCACAAATACTTTCGTGGGCAAATATGCGCTGCACAGAAACACAAACCTGACCCGCATGGTAAAACCCACCCTTCAACAGGGACGGTAACATCTCATGAAAATCGGCATCTTTTTCCACAATCACAGGAGCTGCACCACCATGCTCAAGTGCACATCGAGTTCCGGGTGATAATTTCGAACGTAAATACCATCCGATTTTGGCAGAACCAATAAAGGAAAAGTAGTTAACTCTCTCATCTGTCACCAATTGTTCTGCCGCTTCGTTTTCACAAATAATTGACTGACACCAACCATCCGGTAATCCTGCCTTTTTTAGTATATCTACAAATGCCAGGCACGATAAAGGTGTAGTTAATGCAGGTTTTATAATTACCGGGCAACCAGCAGCTAAAGCCGTCACAGTTTGATGGATAATTAAATTTAGCGGATGGTTGAAAGCACTAATAGAAGACACAACTCCAATTGGTTCTCTGGTTGTAAATGCAATTCTACCTTCAGAAGCCTTTGTTAATCCCATAGGCACTTGCTCTCCCTTTAATTGTGCGATATGCTCTGCGGCTATTTTTACACCATTAATCGCCCGCAATACTTCAACTTTAGAATCGGCATAAGGCTTGCCTCCTTCTTGAGCTGCTGTTTTTGTGAGTTCCTCCGACCGATTCTTCATTAGCTCTACTGTTCGCTCCAAAATGGCAATGCGTTCATGAGATGGTATCCATTTTGACTGGTCTTGAAATAAACCATAAGCAGTATTAAGTGCTTCTTCTACTTCTTCTTTTTCTACCAACGGAATTTCTTTTATCAAACTCTGGTCAAATGGTGATAATACTTTTAATATTTTATTTTGTATTCGTGTCATTTTAGTTATTAATATGACTGTATTTGGAAATAATATTACAAGAATCAGCTACAGAAGCAGCAACATTTGAAGCAATATCTTTATCAAATGAGGAAGGGATAATCTTTTCCCTGGTCGGGATTTTGACACAATCGGCAAGTGCATAAGCAGCTGCCAGTTTCATTTCGGATGTAATTTTTTTAGCCCTGCTATCTAAAGCCCCTCTAAATATCCCCGGAAAGACCAAAACATTGTTCACCTGATTGGGGTAATCACTTCGGCCTGTTGCAACAATTGCTGCGCCCCCCTTGTAAGCTTCTTCTGGCATTACCTCTGGCTGTGGGTTTGCTAAGGCAAATATTACAGGATTTGTATTCATTGTTTTAATATCATCGGCTGACAAAAGATCTCCTTTGCTGACCCCGATAAAAACATCGGCATTTTTAATGGCATCCTGCAAGGATCCCTCAAGATTTTTCGTATTCGAAATTCCTAGTAAGTCCTTTTTAACGTCGGATAAATTCTTCCTGTTTTTATGAATAATCCCCTTGCTATCGCAGATGATTAAATCCTTTACTGAAGCACAAAAATTAGGATTTAAACTGATGCACTTCAGAAGTTTTGCAATGGCTACGCCGGCCGAGCTCGCACCATTAATTACTACTCGTAAGTCTTCAATATTTTTACCCAATACCTTACACGAATTTAATAATCCGGCAAGGGTAACAATAGCAGTTCCATGTTGGTCGTCATGAAAAACCGGAATACCTATTTCCTGTAAAGCAGCTTCTATTTCGAAGCACCTTGGAGCAGAAATATCTTCAAGATTAATTCCTCCAAATACCGGTGCTATTCTCTTTACGGTTTCAATTATTTCATTGCTGTCCTGCGTGTCTAAACAAATCGGAAAAGCATCAACATTACCAAATTGTTTAAACAACATGGCTTTATCTTCCATTACTGGAATAGCCGCCTTAGCTCCAATATTTCCCAATCCTAAAACAGCGGAACCATCAGAAACTACTGCAATTGCATTTCCTTTCATGGTATAGGCATACGCTTTTTCAGGATCGTCTTTTATTTCAATACAAGGTTGGGCGACTCCCGGTGAATAAACAACTGACAAGTCGTCTTTTGAATCAACACCCGTTTTATTGGCAATTTCAATTTTACCTCTTAGTTTTTTATGTAGATTTATTGAAGCCTGATAGTAATCTTTCATATTATTATTTGACATTTAAATAAATTAAAGCGTTAAATGTTTGTGTCTGATAGAAATAGACTTTAGAGCATAATGAATTAATAATCCGATAGATATAGTTAGAAAAACTACGCCGAATAAAACAAGGTAAACAATAACCGATTCGATCTTAGTTATTTGACCGGAAATACCACCAATAACAAATAGAAATGCTGATAAATATTGAGCGACCAGGGCGTAATTCAATTCTTTTAACTGACCAAGTTTAAGCTTAATAATGGATTCATACTTCTCCTTTTCGATTATGAGATCTCTGATTTCATTATTAAGTGCGATTAAAAGGCTTGATGTTGACAAAGTCAATAATCCAGTAGCGGGAATTATTGTAATTGGTATATACCATTCCATTATAATGTACAGGTTTTCTCTTTTAGCAATACGTTTAGAATCGAGTGGTTCAATGAATAATCTACTGACAAATCGATCACATGAACGCCATCCGCTTTGAGGCAAGTGGCCAACACCTCCCTAAAGTGTTCATCGCTCGTAGGCCGGTGGCCTATTGCTCCATAACTTTCGGCATATTTCACGAAGTCCGGGTTTTTGTAATCCAGGCCAAAATTTTCAAATCCCATTCCTTCTTGTTTCCATTTTATCATTCCATAAGAACTATCATTGAGAATGATAACTACGACATTCAATCCAAACCTCACTGCTGTTTCAAGTTCCTGCGAATTCATCATAAATCCACCATCACCACAGACTGAGATTACTTTTTTATCAGGGTTGATCAATTTTGCACACAAGGCAGACGGCAATCCTGCCCCCATTGTGGCAAGAGCATTATCAAGCAATAAGGTATTGGGCAAATAACATTTATAGTTTCTTGCAAACCAGATTTTATACACCCCATTGTCTAATGTCACAATTCCGTCCTCAGGCAATTCTTCTCTGATTATGTTCAATAATCGCTGGGGTAAAACAGGAAATCGATTGTCGTTTGAATATTTGGACAAATGACTATCAACCTCCTCTTTAATTCTCTGATAATATGACAAATCCCAATTACTCTTGTCCTTTACCAGTGATGATATATTATTTACGGAAGTAGCAATATCTCCAATCACATTAAGTTGTGGAAAATAAACCTCATCGACCTGGGCTGGGAAGAAATTTACATGTACAACTTTAGTTCCTCCTTCTTCCATAAAAAATGGCGGTTTTTCAATTACGTCATGACCAACATTGAGTATTAAATCTGCCCTGTTGATGGCACAATGCAAAAAATCGTTATCCGAAAGTGCTGCTGTACCCATAAACTTGGGATGACGTTCGTCCACTACCCCCTTTCCCATTTGTGTATTAAAAAACGGGATGCCGGTTTGCTCAATAAATTCAGTTAGTGCCTTGCTCGTTCTTTTTCTATTTGCTCCAGCGCCAATGAGCAACAATGGCATTTTTGCAGCTTCAATCATTTTTGCTGCCTGACGGACTGCCCCCTCATCGGCATCTGGTCTTCTAAAACCTACGACATTAAAAATTCGTTCTTTACAATCTTCTGCCGCTATATCTTCAGGCAATTCTAAATGTACCGCACCAGGTCGTTCTTCCATCGCCAGTCGAAAAGACTCTCTCACGAGGGCAGGAATGTTGTTTCCATTCACAATTTGTCTCGCATGCTTGGTAATTGGCCGCATCAACTCAACGATATCTACAATCTGAAATCGGCCTTGTTTAGATTTTTTAATAGGTTTTTGGCCGGTTATCATCATCATGGGCATAGCACCTAATTGCGCATAGGCTGCAGGCGTTGTGAAATTAGTTGCACCTGGGCCCAAAGTTGCCAGACAGACACCGGGTTTACCGGTAAGTCGGCCATAAGTTGCAGCCATAAATCCCGCCCCCTGCTCATGTCGGGTAAGAATCAATTTTATTTTGGAATCTTTCATAGAATCCAGAAAATCAAGATTCTCCTCTCCTGGGATTCCAAAGATGTATTCAACCCCTTCGTTTTCTAATGCTCGAATAAATAGATCTGATGCTTTCATATATATTAATCCGTTATAATTTATTACTCAAATTAAAATCTCACACTTATTTTGTAAACAATATTATTTATCCAATACTATGTTTTCTCTGGAGTCAAGAGATTTTTCTTTCATGGTATTTTTTTGTCTTGTGCTAGAATACTGAAACTCAAAAGCTTCATTTTTTTTTATCAATTCAGATTGATCTTCTTTTATTTTAATAATATAATTTTTTGAAGTATTGGTATTTTGTAGATTTCTATTCTTAAAAATATGACCTCCTATTACGGAGATTTCAGTTTTAAATAGTTTTGATAGTAAAATTGGCAAGAGCAAAATATCTGTTAAAAAGGCAATTATCAACGAACCACCAATCAGAAAGCCAAAAGCAGCAATACTTGGAAATTCCGATAGGAGGAATATCATAAATCCAGAGAAAAGTACTATGGAAGTAAAAAGCATTGGCTTCCACATTTCGATAATTGTTTGTTTTATAGCCCCACGTGTATCAGCATATACTTTGCGGTTCAGACGAAAGCTATTGAGGAAATGAATTGTATCATCTACAGCAATTCCATAAACAATAGTAAAAATAAGCGATGTCGCCACTTTCAAAGGAATACCTCCTGCGCCCATGAAACCCGAAGCTAAAAGCAAAGGAATTACATTTGGGATAAGAGATAAAGCAGCCAATTTCCACGATCGAGTAAATAATCCAATGACCAAGGTGGAAATAACAGTAGCCAGAAATATGCCCTTCATGAGATTCCAGGCAATGTGAGTATTAGCATTGTCCATCAATTGAGCAGCCCCGGTAATACTGAATTTGAGAATCCTTGTATTATTATTTAAATATTTTTGAAACTTTTGATTTCGTTGGGCAAAAATCAAACTTCCCTCATCAGTTGTTCTTCCTGTAATTCGACCGGTCATTTTATCCTCTGTGATCACCGGTAAAAAACGTTTCCACAAGCGTTGCTTTTCTGCTAATTTCAAAACATTGTTGAGCTTGGCCTGAGAATCTGGCAATTTATAGTAATTGCGGTTTCCTCCATGTATTGCCCTGTTTACACGCTTTATATAACTGAGTGGACTAAAGATAAAACCCGCTTTGTATTCTTGTTTAATGTATTTCTCTACAATGTCCATTTCTAATAGTGCCTCATAACTCAGAATTGAGCTTTTATTTACGGCACTGATATTTATTTCCAAAGGTCTAATTCCAGAAAAATTTTGTTCAAAAAAATCAAGATCTTGTTTTAAACTGCTGGACTTATCAAGGTCATCAAGAAAATGATTATTGATTCTCACTGAGAAAGAATAATAAAATCCTATCGTGACTATTAGTGCAAAAGCGCCGACTATAATTTTTGATTTTCGAAATACCAGAAAATCAATAATATTAAGCCTGCTTTCTTCCTTTTTTAGTACCGTATTTTTAGATGGCTCAATACCCATAACTTTTAATGCTGTAGGAATAAACAACAATCCAATAAAAAATGATATAAGAATACCCAAAGCAGTAAAAACGCCAAATCTCTGAATTGTTACTACTGGAATCATAGCAAGTGAGGCAAACCCAATTGCAGTAGTAAATGCGTTAAGAAAATTTGGCATACCTGTTTTTATTATTGAAGCTTTGATAGCAGCTCGTTTTGAAACACCAAGCTTATATTCATTTCTAAATCTTGTGATCAGATGAATACTACCAGAAGTACCAATAACAAAAATAAGCGTAGGGAGTATGGTAAGCATCAAATCTAGTGGGATGCCTACCCAGCCAATAATACCAAAAATCCATATTTGCGATATTAGAACAGCCGTAAAAGAAAGTAGAACGTATTTTATACATTTGAAAATTAAAAATAACGATCCTAAAAAAAGTGCAATTGCTAATATTCCGAACAAGATCATTTGTTCTTGCATGTGAGTGACGTAATAGTTTTGCGTTTTTATGCGTCCCGCCACATGAAATTCATCAAATTCATAATAAGAAATTGCTGCATCTATGGCATACAATAACTGGTCATTTTCTTTTCTGGATAGCTTATCTCCTATTTTTACCAACAACGAAACTGAATTTGCATCTGAAGAAAAAAAAGAATTGACATAATCTGCCGACGCATAAATTCTCCTTTTGTCGTTTTCGTATTTTCCTGGATTTTTAGTGTGAATCATTGGAATTTTAATACTCCCCAATGGGCCCTTTATCACATCATAAAGATTGGACGGCGAAATCACCTTTTTCACTCCCGGAAATTGATTTAATTCATTGGTCAGTATCTCTATTTTTTCAAGGAAATTTTGATGAAAAATACCTTCTCTGTTTCTGATGCCAACTAAAACATAATCGTTCTCATTTTCGAAAGCCTTTATGTGATTGTAGTAAAACTCTACTTCCGGATCACCCGATGCAAAGAAGCTCTCAATGTCGTAATTAAATCTTAGTGAAGGTAAATATGATGCCCAAAATATAGTGGCTATGATGAGTAGCGCAAAAATCAGCTTGGACTGAACTTCAAATAATACAAACTCAATAGCACTGCCAATAGACCGCTTGATATTATACTGTATTTCATGAAGTCTATTTCCCATTGTAAAATTATTTCAATGCTTTCCCTCCCAATTTGAGCAATTGGTTAACATTGTGATAGCCCAGTGCGGACATTTTAAGAGTTTCTTGGTAATCAATAAAAAATAATGTTGGGTAGGCTCGCACATTATATTTTTTAGCCAAAGCAATTCCTTCTCCTTTTTCCATGTTTATCTTCACATTGATAAAGTTTTCATTAAAAAATTCACCAACCTTTGCTGTAGGAAAAATATTTTTTTGCATTGCTTTACATGGTCCGCACCAGCTCGTATAAGCATCCAAAAAAATGAGTTTATTTTCTTTCTTAGCCAGTGAAACTGCCTCATCCCAAGTGCCTTCAAAAAATACAATCCCAGAACTATCTTTGGAATTAACCTTATTTTTGTCAATCGACTGAATGAAAAAAAATGTCATAATAATGACCCCGAATACAACTACTTTTTGCATGATATTAATATTTATATTATTAATCTGTCTTTATTCTTTTTAAAGTAATAATCCATTTATCCTGAACTAAAGTTACTGTTGCGCAATGAGAGGGATAAGAAATTTTAAAGCCTCTATCCAAATCCAAGTTCCTGGATTTTGAATAAAAAAGACCTTCACACTCTATTTTTCCTTCCGGTGAATACCTGGTGATTTTATAATGATTTTCATTATCGTTTTCTATTAAAAACCATGACCCTGCACCCTCACCTGCAAGCCATTTTACTTTATCTGGCACATGCTTGGGCAACCTTGGTTCAGGCAATATCATAGGGGAATTTGTCATGAAACAGGTATCATTTCAAATTCTAATTCCTCTGAGATACCTTCCCCTTCGAAACAGAATTTACCAATGTTGTCAATCCGGCCTCCAACAGCTTTAATATTCCACATTGGTGTTGGTGTCAACATTGGAGGCAAATGCAATTTTAATCTTTTGAAATACGAAGAACTTCCTGCTATTATCGTACTATTTACAAATCGAGAACAATTGGTTCCTTTTGGGACAAAGGGGCCATAAGGAATGGCCTCCTTTTTCTGTAATCGCTTGGTGAATTTCAAGACTTTGTCAACATTAACTCTTGTTGCCGCACCAAATATAGTTCCTACTCCATGAGTAGATTTATTATTGTAAAGCTCAGTAAGAATCTCTTGCTTATTAAGGATATCCATTTTATCAATTGAAATTCTGGCTTTAGTGTTTATTTTCAAATCGTGATCTGTAACTTCACTTCTTACTCTCCCATATCCATGCGGTGCATGATATCTTCCAAAATCAAAATATGAACATTTATGAGTTTCGTCATCTATCAACACAATGGCTGCATGGCCTACTTTATAATATCCATTGTCATTGATACCCAGATATTTGAGCATAGAGTCATACCAGGCTCCGGCTTGTTTGCAGCGCGTTTCGGGCCATGCGAGGGCTATAGCAAATCCATTGTACATTTTTTTCAATTGTGCTTTTTAAGCTTCGCCAACTATTTGATTTCGATACCTGATTGTTGAAGGGGCCACACCAAAATTACTGTCAACAGATCCAATATTTTTCTCTTGCGATAAGGCAATTTTCACTATCGCCAAATGATGCACAGTATGGTCAAGTGCATATGCAAGTTCTCTAAATAGAGAACTTTGAATCTCTGTCTGTTCGTTTAAATCATCAGAATAATTAGCCTTTAATACTATATTATAATCATCATTTAATCCTTTGAGAAATACGACTAAACGATGTATAATACCAATGGCAAACTTTACATCAGTTTCAATCAGTACATTTCTTTCTCTAGCATCGTAACATACAGCCCCTATTTTTATTCCTTTTTCGAGGCAGATATAAAACTCCAAAATATGTCTGAAATGTTGCCCGATTGTGACTTCGCTCAATATATCTTTTGGTTCAGCGTACAATTTATCAGGAAGCTGTAGTAATAATTCTTTAATTTCTTCGAGTTTTTTTATGTTGTGTTGAATAAGTGTCATTTACTTAGTTTTATTTATAAAAAGTTTAGTTTTATTATTCTTAATCTTTTTGCTATTCCCTATTTTTCATTTTGTTGAAGGTAAAAATATCAAAATTTAAAATTCAACAATTTGTTTCTGAATAATGCAATAAATTAGATGTTTAGTTTAAATATTTTCCAATAGATATGATAAAAATAATTGTATTTGTCTTCAATAATTCAAAACCCTGCTGATTTCACCTTATTAAACCAGCAGGGTATTTTACCAACTTCTCAACCTAATAAATAAAACCTACTGTTCAAATTCTGCTTTAATGGTAATTTCAATAGTTTTGGCAACATTTGTTGAGGGTTTGCCTTTTGAAAAAGCAATTTCATAATCTGCCAAAGTTAATTTCATTTTAGAGTCTACCACTATTTTGCCCCCCGAAATTGTAATCTTCCCTTTTTCAGATATTGGTCTGGTAACACCATGCAACTCCAATTCACCACTAACATCTGTACTGTAGCTACCATCCTTTGTGAAATCTACATCTCCGATATTAGATATATTTCCTTTGAATTTAGCTTTTGGAAACTTTTTGGTATCCAAAAATTTAGGGCTATTATAATGCTGCTGCATCTTAGCCTTTACAAACTCAAAACTTTGCATTGGTACTGAAAATACTACTTCTCCGGACGACTTATCCAAGGTACTCACCACCTTATAATTATCTGCACTAATATCCTCTAAGGATGTGTGCGAGAAAAAATTAATGTGACCTTTTTTGCTTACAATTTTGCTTTCGACCAATGTAAATGCAGTGGAAATTGCCACTATAAATACTACTACTGATGTTGAAAATAACTTTCTCATTTTTTTAAATTTAAATTTTAAACTATTTTTATTTTATAACTTATTCATGAACTACGTCACATTTTTCAAGAATTACGTCTTCGAATATCTCAAGATCTTCATCATAACCTGCTCCTGACCTAATCACTCCCTTAATCGTAACTGTAACTCCTTTTTTTAGATTTTCAGCATTTGCATTAGTGTTTAACATAAAAGTGCAACTCACACCAGCGTTTGCACCAATATCTTTGAGCAGTACAACATGTTGTCCTTTCATATCCATGTCTATTGATAACACCGTTCCGGTCACTGCAATTATTTTTGAGTCACCCTCTTCTTGAAGATATTTATCATTTGCTTTTGGTGCATTGTCCAGGTATTCACCTACTAATTGTTTAGCCGTTAATCGATAATCTACTGGTATACTCTGAACATCTCTATGGGGCATGTTGAAAATATAAAGACCGACTCCGCCTCCAACAATAATGCCTGTTGTCATAAGAATGAGACCCCACTTAACTATTCTATTTTTCATCGAAATTTTGTTTAGTAAAAATAATGTAAAACCAAATTTGCTAATGCCCTTTCTTTTAAAATTGCTCTAAGCAACTGTTTCGACCTAATAGTCGCAGGGAGAATCAATTCCTGACAAAAAATAAAATAAATTATTTACATCCTTTATATCTTATTGATACACTGGTACTTAAAAAATAAATATTTTGATTAAAAATGATAATTGTTGGGTCCTGGTCTTTTGATAAGGTACAGGTTCGTTGTAAGCAATGACTAAAGATTCCCTAAAATCGATAAGAGAGATATAAGCCTTTGCTTCCTTGAATAAATTGTGGAGAAATAGAAAGCTTTTTATTCAGCTCTTTATTTTTATGCAATTCTGGAACTAACCAGCCTACAAAGGCACCAAATGCGTAGCCTATAATTACATCAGTAGGAAAATGGAGACCACTCTTTACACGCAAATAAGCAGTAGCCATTGGGATAGCAGCAGAAAATGACCAGATAGCTATTTTGTAACCCGTTTTCATATTTGGATGATAGTCACTCATGACTTTGGCGATATAAAATGAAAAAGAGCTTGTAAACGATGCATGCCCTGAAAAAAATGATAATCTGGCATTTATTTTCGTTTTCTCATCTAGTGGTGCATTTTCATTATATGCCAGAGGTCGCGCCCGGTTAAAAGCATGCTTAATCCCCAATGTCGTGCCATATGTAATGGCTCCAACTTCCAAACCCATCACCAGTAATCGTCCAAAATCAGTTCTGGTATGATGATTTGATAAAAATATTAGTGGCAATATAATGATGCCATTTCGCAATATATCGCTTGTTTTTTTTGCGTTGGTATCCCAGTTGTAGGTGGCAGGACGATCAAAAGCATTGATATCATTTCTATCCAGCAAATTTAAATCATCCTCGCTAAAAGGAGACGTATTGTCAGTGGACTGCATTATTAATCCAAAACCTATTGAGGCAGTTCCAGCGATGATAAATGGAATTTCTGATCGAAAATCTAATTTATAAGGATTCTCATTTTGATGAACGCCGTATTTACACAATGCACAAGAGCTACCATCATTTTTAGATTGAGGAAACCCAATAGTAATTAAACCAAATAAGAAAAATGCGAATAGGTAATAAAATAAAAATCTCTTCATTAAAGCAATTTTCAAAACTGAAAAAGGAGTTTTACAAGATTTGGCATTAAACTAACTATCAAATATAGAAATGTTTTATTTCAACTCTTTCACCTAAAATAATGAAGGTTAATAAGATTAACCCGCTATTGGGAAATAAAATCATTTACAGAAATAAAATTTTTACAAAAAATTGAAGTAATAAAGGAAAAAGCTATTAGGTTGAATAATTATCAAAACAATACAACTCATATTTATTATTATTTCTTTTTCTCAATCTCAAGCAATATTCTTTTTTTTATATCATCAGTAAGCTCGTCATATTGTGTGTCAGATATATTTTGCGTTTGGTTAATATGCTTTTCGAGAAATGAGTCCAATTCTTTACTCTGATCTTGATAACTGCGGCAAGCATCGCACATACTTGTATGTACAATTAATTGAACTTTTTCAATAGAATTGAGAGGGAAGTGCAATTTTTTTTCGATTAGCTCCGAGGCCCTTTTACAAGAGAGCATCAATAAATTCATCAATTTCTTCATAATGCTAATTATTATGCATTTCAATTTGAGATATTTCAAAATGCAATCACTTTAAATATCATAAACATCTTCTATGCCTTCATTTCTAAACCAGTTGATTTCTAAACATTTTTTTAACTGTAATTTAGCTCTTTGAAGCATCTTCCAGTAATTAGACGATGTGATCCCCAAATCCTGACAAATTTCAGTACCGCTTTTTTCTTCCATGTATTTAAAGTGAATAGCAGAAAACCATTTTTCAGGAAGATTTTTCATACACTTTTGAAAAACCTCATTGAATTTATTATTGTCTAATAGATGACTATCTTGATTTTTATCTGGTCGCTCATCCGATCTCCAGCTTCCGTTGCTATCGAAAAAAGTGTCTAATATATCTTGGCCATCTTGATTTAATGAGGATTGATAAACTAGTAATTGCCTAAATTTTCTACGATGAAAATCAATGATCTTATTATTCATGATAGAAAAAAGCCAGGTTTTAACTTTGCTTTCATTTTTAAAATTATCTACAGAATTGAACGCCGCTAAAAAAGTTTCTTGCACTAAATCTTCAGCAGATTCCAGGTCATTTGTTCTATGAATTGCCCACTTAAACAAATCATTTGCATAAAGTGCAACCCATTCTTTAATCAAGTTTTCGGAAGTATTCTCTCTTCCCATAAAAAATTATAGAAAATTTTGTTATTCTTTTTCCTGCGAATATAATTAATTCAATATATGCGTAAACAATATTGAACCCCTAAATACAAAAAAAGGCTGTCACAAAAATGACAACCTTTTTTAACTATTTTGTTATTGTTATAATTTTTAAAATCTAAATAGCATCAGGTCCTCGTTCATTAGTACGAATTCTAATACATTCTTCAAGTGCTGTTATAAAAATTTTTCCATCGCCCAAGGTGCCGTCACCAATGTCTGTACTTGAAGATCTGGCAGCTTTTATGATGGTTTCAATTGTTCTATCGACAAATGCATTATTGACTGCAATTTCGAGTCTGGTTTTTGGTATCAAATTAGGAACAACCTTTTGCCCTCTATAGATCTCAACACTTTGTTGCTGACCATGTCCCGAAACACGACTAACTGTAATCCTTGTAATATTCGCTTCAATTAATGCCTCCCTAACTGCATCCAGTTGAGTTTCTCTTATAATTGCTGTTATTAATTTCATTTTGAATTCTTAATTAGCATTTAACATTCCATAACCGTGCTCTCCATGATATGAATTATCCAATCCTCCCATTTCACTTGCTTTTGACGCTCTTAGTCCTACAGTTTTGCTCACTACAATTAACAAAACGTAAGTCAATATTGCAGCATAAACTATTGCTATTAGCACCGCAGCTACCTGAACTCCCATCTGCTGCATAATAGTCCATCCCCCTTCAACCATTGCTGAAGCCTCGTCCATCCAACTTTTTCTAATAAAGAAAGTAAGTAATAATGCACCTACTATACCTCCAACTCCATGAATACCAAACGCATCCAAACTATCATCATACCCCATCTTGTTTTTCACCAAAATAAAACTATAACAAATGACAGAGGCGATAAATCCAAGTGCCATTGCACCACTTGGCTGAACTACTCCTGCTGCTGGTGTTACAGCTACCAATCCCGCAAGTACTCCACTTATAAACCCCAGGGCTGTAGCCTTTCCAAGGTGAACTCCTTCAATAATCATCCATGTAAGAGCGCCTGCTGCTGCTGCTACTTGTGTAGCTGTTAAAGCTTGAGCTGTAGCCAATCCAGATGAAATACTACTCCCTGCATTGAATCCAAACCAACCTACCCAAAGAAGACCGCCGCCAATCATGGTCATTACAAGATTATTCGGCTCAAATGCGGTTTTTGGATATCCACGCCTTGCTCCAAGATATATTGCGGCTACGAGCCCGCTTACTCCAGCTGAGATGTGGACTACTGTCCCACCTGCAAAATCTATTGCCCCATTGGCGCCCAGATTAAACAAAAATCCATCCTCTGCCCATACCCAGTGACAAAGTGGATTATAAACCAAAAGACCCCAAAGGATAATAAAAATCATATATCCTTTAAAATTTACTCTCTCTGCAAATGCTCCGGCAATAAGTGCCGGGGTGATAATTGCGAATTTTCCTTGAAACATAGAAAATACATACTCAGGAACTCCTCCTTCCATAATGTTAGTGTCAATTCCTGACAGTAAAAAATAATCAGAGTTCCAGCCAAACCAACCACCTAAGACATTTTCTCCAAAACACATGCTATATCCAACAGTAACCCACAAAATCGTCATTACACCCATTGCTGCAAAACTGTGCATCATGGTACCGAGAACATTTTTTGTTTTCACAAGACCACCATAAAACATGGCGAGACCGGGAATCATTAAAAGTACCAAGGCGGTAGAGGTTAGCATCCAGGCAGTTGCTCCAGAATCAATTTCAGGTTGTCCTTCTGCAAATACATTTCCGGACATAAAAAGTATTAGAAATCCTAAAATAAATGTTTTTTGCCAATTTCTTTTTTTCATATTTGAGTTGTGTTTTGTTATTTTTTTATAAAATTAGAGGAAGACTAAAGGCTTGCCATCGATACTCAAAATTACATTTTTATCAGCAAAACTTATTATTCTTGATCAATTACTTACTAAAAACTTGCTTTTTTAAGTTTTCGATAGTTTTTCACCCTCTTTATTAACCATATAGTTAAATAATCACAAATCTTCTTTTATATAATTTTTAGTATGACTTTTATTTATAACCAAGAACAGATGATGTGATTCTATTTTTTTCGCACTGCTTTG
>CAYREN010000056.1:0-18445 GCA_964423255.1 uncultured Roseivirgaceae bacterium
CCGATAACAGAATATCAATAGCTTAGAGAGAAAGAGCGACTAAAGATGGGCTAATATTAGGACAACTGAAATAGGGCTGAGTTTCATAGGTAATCAGGAAGATTATTATCAGAAGGTGATTGGGATTAAGGCAGAAAAAGATCTGTTGCCACTTCAGTCTGGAAATGGACCTACTACATATGCTAACGTGGATAATCTAATTAGACAGTTTGGCTACAAGCCCTTGATGTCAGTGAAAGAAGGAATAAAAACTTTACGATTTGCTATAGAGGTTACCAGAAATAAAATGTGCGGGATTGTAGGAATTTATCATTACCATTCTAATGCTTCCACAGTAGATAGAGATGAATTAAGAAATATTAGAGATTACATGTACTCTAGAGGTCCTGATGGAAAAGGAGAGTGGTTCTCAAATAACAGAAGAGCAGGTTTGGGACATCGGAGGCTTTCTATCATTGATTTATCCGAGCAGGGAAAGCAGCCTATGCAAAGCAAGGCAGGGTTGTTATCTATTTCTTTCAACGGAGAAATTTATAATTATAAAGAACTACGTACTACACTTGAAAATAAAGGTTATAAATTCAACTCACAATCAGATACAGAGGTGTTACTTCATCTTTATCATGAGAAAGGTGTATCTATGCTATCTGAACTGCGAGGAATGTTTGCCTTTTCTCTTTGGGATGAAACCCAAAATACCATGCTTCTAGCAAGGGACCCTTATGGTATAAAACCGCTTTACTATGCAAATGATGGGAAAACCATTAGAGTTGCTTCACAAGTAAAGGCACTACTTACAGGTGGCATGATATCCAAGACTAAATCGCCTGCAGGTGTGGCTGGTTTCTTTCTGTTTGGTCATATGCCAGAACCTTATACTCAATATCAGGACGTCTTTTCATTACCCGCAGGTAGTTATGCGGTTATAGATCAGTCAGGAATGCATGAGCCTATTCAATATTTTGATCTGTCCCAGGCATTTAATTGTGTAGCTGATGTGTCTAAGAAAGAAGCTCAGCAGATTGTTTACGAAGCAATGTCCGAAAGCCTTAAATATCATTTGGTTTCTGACGTACCCGTAGGAATATTCCTATCTGCCGGAATAGATTCCGGAGCTATTCTAAGCCTTGCTGGTGAAGACAGATGTAGAAAGTTACAAACGCTTACTTTGGCATTTGAAGAGTTTATGGGCTCGGAAAATGATGAATCCCACTTATCAGCCCAAGTTTCATCGCACTATCATGCTGGTGAACACCATAAGCGAGTTCTTGGAAGTAAAGAATTTTCAAATGACATGAATAACTTCCTAAATGCTATGGATCAGCCAACAATAGATGGGTTAAATACTTTTTTTGTTAGTAAGGCTGCTTCTGAATTAGGATGGAAAGTAGCGTTATCCGGTGTTGGTGGTGATGAAATGTTTTGTGGATATCCATCATTCAAGGATATACCGCAGTGGGTTAGCAGAATGAACATGCCATCGCAAATTCCATTCTTTGGTAGCGCCTTTTATAATGTCGTCTCTCATGTTTCCAGCCACATACAATCAATAAATCCTAAAATGGCAGGCATAGTGAAATACGGGGGTAGTTACGCAGGAGCATATCTACTCAGAAGAGGCATATTCCTGCCTGAAGAATTACCTGAAATCATGGGTTCAGAAATGGCTGAAGAAGGCTTAAAGCAACTTTCCGTTATAGATCATATAGAACATCATATCGGCAGTGATGAAAGGCCTGAAAATATCAAAGTTTCTCTATTGGAGAGTTCACTTTATATGCGTAATCAGCTACTTCGAGATGCGGATTGGGCAGGCATGACGCATTCGCTTGAGATACGTACACCATTCGTAGATGCGCATTTAATCAGGAAAATTGCTCCAGTTTTAGCTACACACTGGAATACCCCTGGAAAAGGTTTGGTTGCATCTTCTTTGAAAAGAGCTTTACCAAGAAAGATTACATCAAGAGAGAAAACCGGTTTTTCCACTCCTATATCGAAATGGCTACAGACTGACAAACAGCTTGATACATGGAAGAACATTCCATTATTGCAACATGACCATACTCCATGGGCAAGACGCTGGGCATATATAATTGCCAACATAGAGGGGATGGTTTAAATGAGAATACAAAAATGAAAGTTCTTATATTGATGACAGACTCATATGCTGGCTTTGGTGGGATTGCCCAATATAATCGTGATACGTTGGACTCTCTGAACACTTGCGATAAAGTTAGTGAGATGAGAAGCATTACCAGACTACCCAAGAACATAGATGTGGAACTTCCTGAAAAACTGAATGAGTCAACTGTACCCAACAAGCTTTCTTACTTGGTCAAGGTACTCAACGAAGTAATACTTTGGCGACCTGACGTGATTCTATGTGGTCATATCAATCTATTATCCATAGCTACAATTGCAGGGCTACTGGGTAGGTTTCCAGTAATTCTTGAAATTTATGGTATTGATGCATGGTATGACAAGGGGTGGTTAACTAGACTATTCCTGAAAAGGGTAAATCGTGTAATCGCCATTAGCAAATACACTCAAAAAAGATTTTTGTCATGGTCTTCAATGGATGAATCAGCAATGGATGTGATCCCTAATGCTATTCATTTTAATCGCTACCTGATGACAGAGAAACCTGATCATCTGGTTAGTCGTTATTCTTTGGAGGGCAAGCGAATTTTGCTCACATTGGGGCGCCTTTCATCCCAAGAGAAATATAAAGGCCATGACCGGATCATTTCACTTATGCCAAAGCTACTTGATCATTATCCTGATTTGATTTACTTGATTGCTGGTGATGGGGATGACCGAGTCCGCTTGGAAAAGATGACTAGCAAATTGAAAATTAAAGACTTTGTGAGGTTTGTAGGCCGAGTTGCCGAGAATGAAATTATCGATCACTATAATGTTGCTGATGCTTTTGCCATGCCCAGTACGGGGGAGGGCTTTGGATTTGTCTTTCTGGAAGCTGCTGCGTGCGGTCTACCGGTATTGGGAGGGGGGGTGGATGGTTCTGCGGATGCGCTACTTGACGGTGAACTTGGGATTATGATTGATCCGGCGAATGAAACAGAACTATTTGAGGGTTTAATTCAACTACTAGAGAAACCTGTCAGAGCTGTACAAAGAGAAAAGTTGAATAAGTTTTCATTTGACCGGTTTAAAGGACAAGTTATTGATAGCTTGAACATGGTGACAGAGCATGGAGGGTAGTATGCAACAGCGTAAAAAAGCACTGATTCTTGGAGTTTCAGGTCAGGATGGGGCATATCTAGCTCAACTCCTACTCTCCAAAGGATATGACGTGCATGGTACATCCAGAGATGTTGAAAGTCGGTCATTTGCCGGCTTAAATAAACTGAACATTAAAGAGCAAGTTATACTTCACTCTGCCTCAATCATTGACTTTCGCAACCTTCTACAAGTTATTACCGCTGTAGAGCCTGATGAAATCTATAATCTAGCGGGGCAAAGTTCCGTAGGGCTGTCTTTTGAACAGCCAATGGAGACGATGGAAAGCATTGCGGTTGGCACCCTACAGATTCTGGAGGTTATCAGGTTTCTGGGGATGCCGATCAGGTTGTATAATGCAGGATCGAGTGAATGCTTTGGTGATGTCGGCGAAGGAGGAGCAAGCGATGAAAAAAGCACATTTAAACCTAGAAGCCCGTATGCTGCTGCTAAAGCCGCGTCATTCTGGGCAACTGCCAATTATAGAGAGGCATATAAAATATTTACTTGCTCGGGAATATTGTTCAATCATGAGTCTTCCTTGAGACCTGAGCGCTTTGTAACCCGGAAAATTATTTCAACAGCTGTTCGAATAGCCAATGGGAGCAAAGAAAAATTGAAACTGGGTAATATCGACATCTGGAGAGACTGGGGGTATGCTCCTGATTATGTGGAAGCCATGTGGTTGATGCTACAAGAGGAGAAAGCACAAGACTTTGTTATTGCCACAGGACAGGCAAATAGTCTTCGAGATTTTATTAATATCATTTTTTCCAAACTTGATCTCGATTTGAGTGATTATGTAGAGCATGATAGCCTTTTATTCAGGCCGTCTGACCTAATATATTCCTGCGGAAATCCTACGAGGGCAAGAGAGATACTCGCCTGGAAACCATCAATAAATTTTGATGAAATGATCGAAAAATTAGTTAAAGAAGAACTTCAGTTGTTTAACGGTACTTCAAATCAATGAAGATTCTTGTTTTAGGATCAGAAAGAGGTGACTTTTTTGCACACAATGTTGTCCATTCGCTGAGAAAAATGGGGCATGAGGTGACTAGCGACTCACATTTAGGCTCTGCATCTACAAAAAACAGAATGACCATAGGTGTCGATTTATTGCTTACACAGGCCAATCATTGGTGGGCAATGAAGGATGACAGAAGAGCAGCTGAGTTAGTTAGAAGAACCAGACCCGAACTTGTGGTGGTTTGCACTAGGACTTATGACCCTGAAACAGTAACATCATTCCGAAAAGCAGGGGCCATTGTTATTTGTTGGTATGGTGACTCTCCTGCAAATATTCGGAGAGGACATATTACATCCGGGGAATATGATGCGGTGTTTGTGAAAGATAAGAGATTTTCCTTAGATTTGAAAAATGTGCTGGGTATTAATTCATTTCATTTGCGTGAGGCATGTAACCCTGATTGGCATAGGCCTAAGCATGTTGATGTGAGTAATCATGTTGCAGTTGCCGGAACAATGTATGGCTATCGCAACCAAGTAATTAAGAGATTGATTAAATCTGACTGGGAGGTTCGTTCGTTCGGACCAGCACCATCGCCTTGGGTGGAAAAAATAGTCAAAAAAACACATACAGGCATTTTTCTTGATCATACTAATAAGGCTGAAGCTTTTGGAGCTGCTTTAGCTTGTCTCAATACCTTTTCACCGGCAGAGCGCAATTCCCTAAATTGTCGTATTTTTGAAACCTGCGGTTGCGGCGGCTTGCTCGTTTCGGAACACAAATCAGCAATGGATGAATGTTTTGATCCACATAAAGAGTATCTTCCTTTTAGCACGTTCGATGAGCTTCTGGAACATCTAGACAAGGCAAAAAAGGATAAAGCATTATCATTACGCATTCGTATCAACGCTTCACACCGGGCACATGCAGAGCATTCTTATGAGAACAGGATAAAAGAAATATTTTCAGTACTAGACTTATGACAGCTATGGTGACTAAAAGAAAAGCCAGTCTATTTACTAGTATATTAGCAAAAGTTGTACTTTCAGGCACAGGGCTAATCCTAATTCCAATATATGCAAAATACTTGACTAAACAAGAGTATGGATACTGGTTGATGATTCTCAGTATTGTTAATTACCTTGCATTAGCTAACTTTGGAATTGCACAAACTGTCGCGAATTATGTCGCCGGAAACTGGGCCAAAGAAAATAGCGAGAATAGAATTTCATCTTATGTCTCTACAGCATGGTATTTATATTTAACGATCATAATTATTCTATGTGTCTTTTTGACATTTGGTATGTTATTTAAGTTTGGGTTTGATTGGCCAAAAGATTACACGGTTTTTTGGATTACGGCATGTGGAGCATTGATGGCAATGCCATGGCAATTATTCGCCGTTTCTCTTCGATCTATCGAAAAGATTTATGAAGAACAACTATTCATAATATCTGCAACTATTATCAGGGCAGTCGCAATATTTTCACTTTTAGTTTCTGGTCACAAATTACTTTTACTAGCACTGGTAAACACATTTTCTCTTCTGCTTCCGAGATTGTTGGCTAAACTTTATCTAAAAAAAGTTTGGCCAAGTTTCATGGTTTCATCTTCATTTTTTGATAAACGATTAGTTAAGCATTTGATGAAACCTTCAATAAGTTTTCTTACAATTCAGGTGGCCGCTCTTCTGGTTTTTAGTACTGACAATATAGTTATTGGATTTATCCTTGGTTCGGAAAGTGTTCCGGAGTATGCAGTTTTGGGGCAATTATTGATAATAGCGATTAGTCTTTTAACGATGCTTTCTGGAATTTATTATCCCGCGATATCCAGACATTACAAGCAAGGGAATATTTCTGGTCTACATAGTTTTTTTCAATCAGTTGGGTTAATTCAATTATATATTGGCTCAGTTATGCTGGTTGGTTTTTGGCTTTTAGGAGAGGAAATTATCGGTTCTTGGGTAGGAGATGAGTTTTACCCTGGAGACATAGTATTTGTCCTCATGTTATGCCTTCTGAGTATACAAATAATAATTACTCCTGCGGATGCAGTTATTATGGCAACATCAAGCCATGAAAGATTTTCATATGTCGCATTGGCAGAGGGATTAATTAATATTATATTATCACTTTGGTGGGTAAGTATTTTTGGAATAGCTGGAGTTGTTTTAGCAACAATTTTAGGGCGGATTATTTCTGGGGTTTATATGTATGCAACTATATCAAGTATACTGAATTGGTCTTACCGAAAACATATACTATTAATTTTGAGGGGGCTGATTCTTCCTCTAGGGAGTACATTAATGATCATAGAGCTTGCCCAATATTATATTTGGGGCAATAATAAGACACAATTAGATGTGTTATTAGCTTCAACGTGGTTGATATTTGTATTATTTATGTTTGCTAGAAAGAACCTTTCAAACATCATTATTCATTTAAAGTCATTATAATGTTCATTAAAAAAAGTTTGATTTTAATTTTCGTATATATATCTATAGGGTTGAGATCAGTTATTAGCGCATACCGTAGAGTAAAATATAAAGGGATGTACAATATATCAATCGGCAGTGCTACTATCATAGAAAAAGGAGTCTGGATTCGTCCATTTGCCAATCTGAAAATCGATTCCAAATGCTATATTGGTAAAGATGTATCTATTGATGTTGGCTCTGATTTACAGAGGTGCCAAGGGTTAACAATAGGCGATAAGACATGGATATCACAAAACTGCCTTCTACAAAGTTCAGGAAAAGTTAGTATTGGTTCAAATGTTTTAATCGGTGAATTCACGTCAATAAGGGATACAACGCATTCGTATTCTGATTATGATAAACCAATTAAAGATCAATCATCTGTAGTTGGCGAACTAATTATTGAAGATAATGTTTGGATTGGCAGAGGATGTCTTATTTTAGGGCAACCAGATGGGATTAGCATTGGAACTGGAAGCATAATTGGTGCAAATAGTGTTGTGACAAATTCAATTCCACAAAATTCAGTATGGGGTGGTGTGCCTGCACGTTTTATTAAACTCATAGAAGGCTCTGGCAGCAACAATCCAACACATATCAATAATAGTTATGGGACAGATACACGTGATTGATTTTTCAAGGACAAAATTTTCTTTCAGACGAAATATTAGCGACTATACGAGAGTCCAGCACGCGTATAGTGCTTTGATTCGAAATAAGAGAATTCAGATTAGTAGAATGAACGGACGAGATAAAGAGTATTTGAATGTAGGATGTGGCCCAAATCCAAATGATGATTTTATTAATATGGACTACTTTTGGCATCCTAAAATTGATCTATGTTGGGATGTAACAAAACCCTTTCCATTTACTAGCTCAAGTTTTAACGGAATATATACAGAACACTGTCTAGAGCATGTTGCTTTTTCTCAATGTCGTTTAGCCCTTAAAGAATTTCATAGGTTATTAAAGCCAGGAGGAATACTAAGGATAATATTGCCAGATGCTGGAAAGTACTTGAAACTGTATAATCAATCATTAAACGGAGAATCAGTATCTTTTCCTTACTCTAATGAAGATGATCCTAATATTTATTCTCCAATTGTATCTGTAAATAGGGTTTTTAGAAATTATGGACATCAGTTTGCATATGATTCTGAAATATTATCTGTGATCCTTAAAGATGCGGGTTTTACTGAGGTTAAAGAGGTCGAATTTATGGTTGGAAAGGATTCAACGATGCTAATTGATACGGAATCAAGAAAAGGAGAATCGCTATACATAGAAGCAATAGCATGAATCAAATAAAAAAACCTGAAGTGGTAAAGGATAGATAAAGTGACATTACCAAATTTCATCGTTCTTGGAGCTCCAAAGTGTGGGACGACCAGTTTGCATCTATATTTATCTGAGCATCCAGAAATATTTATGACTGAGCAAAAAGAGATTCATTTTTTCCTCAGTGATGATGCTCATTGGGGAACATGGAACCGAGGACTGGAATGGTATTCGTCATTGTTTAAAGCGGGAAAATCGTATCCCATGAGAGGTGAAGCTTCGCCAGGCTACGTGATAGAAGGTCAAACTGAAGATGCAGCAAAAAAAATTAGTGAAGTATTGCCTGAAGTAAAACTAATATATTTGATCCGTGACCCTATAAGAAGAACAAAATCACATTTTCTGGAGTCTTATTTCCTTGGTTATTTGCCAAAAGGAATTTGTCTTGATGATATCATTTCAAATCGAGGAATAAATGATAGACCACATGACTTTTATTATAAAGACTTTGTTTATACAAGCCTGTACAACAGACAGCTTAGGTTATTACTCAAACACCATGATCTAAATAATATTTTTATTGCTACTCAAGAACAACTACAAACTCAGCCACAAAGAATCTTAACAGAAATATTTAATTTCCTGGGTATTGACTCGGCGTTTATTCCTATGTCTCTCAATACCCGTTTGAATGTGTCTAGTGAAAAGCAAAAAAGAGTTATAGATCCTTTAAGATTTTTATCCAACTCTTCACTTTATCGGAAATTATCAGCACATGTTCCTGATGGATTTAAAGACGCTTACAGGAAAGTAATAAGCAAAGTGGTGGATGTTAACAAACTAACTGAGTTATCTATAGAAAATGAAGAACATCTCCAGTCATTATTCAGGACGGATATTCAAGAATTCGAGTTTAAAACGAGTATGGTTTTAAGTAATTGGCTTACGTCAGGAGATAAACTTAAGTGAATCCATATTTTTCTATCTTTTTGGTACAAACAAAACATTTGAAATAACATGGGAGCATGAGGTGAATCATGGCTAATGCCGACAACTGGTTAGAAATCAATAAATTGCATCACGACCGCTTTGCAGATGATTATGCAGAGCACCATGTTGAAATATATAATGAAACAGAACAAGCAAGATTGACTTCAGAATTACATGCAATTGTAAGTAATCTGAGAAAAGATAATCAGAAGCTGCATGCTCTTGACTTTGGAACAGGGGCTGGAAATCTTACGGGTATCCTTTTGAACCTGGGTTGTAAAGTTACAGCCACGGATGTCTCGGAAGGTTGTATGAGAACTGTATCATCTAATTTCGATGATAATAATAGCTCACTTGAAACATCTCTGTTGAACGGCATTGACCTATCCCAGTTTTCAGATGATACATTTGATCTGTGTGCAACCTATTCTGTTTTGCATCATGTGCCTGATTACTTACATGCGGTTCGAGAACTTGCGCGAGTTACTAAACCGGGAGGAGTTATTTTTATTGATCACGAAAGTTCTCCTCAATCATGGATACCTTCACATGACCGGAATGAATATGTGAGGCAAGTACAAACCATGATTAAACCGTCATTTTTTGATCGTTGGGGGCCAAAAGGACTCTTGCACCGAGTAAGAATAAAGCTAAAAAAAATTAAAAACCCACGCTATCAGGAAGAAGGTGACATCCATATTTGGGACGATGATCATATCGAGTGGGATGAAGTAGAAAGTGCTTTACGTGAACAAAATATTATAGATATAAAGCGTAGTAACTACCTTGTATGTAGGGAACGCGGGAAATTAACTCCATTATATGATATCTATAAGGATCGTTATCATGATATGTCGATGTTAATTGGATACAAAAAACGTGCGTAGTATTCCTGAAAAGCTGGATGTTCTGCTTATACAGCGAGCTGATACAAGCTTTTTTCCTCCGACTATAAGCCAGGCAAATATCCTTACTAAAATGGGGTTGCGGGTTGGTCTTTTGGATGGTTGCAATCAGTCGGATAAATTATCAGCTCTGGATCCAAATGTTATTTTACTGCGCCCTTTGTATCATGACGATAGGGGTGGAAACGTAGTGTTTACCTCATTCTTTATGAAAGTATTGAGAGTATCTAGACCATCAGTTTGCATATCATATGATGTTGTAGCAGCTGTTTTGCTAGGCATGGTCATTTACAAAGGGAAAAAAGTATTTCATTTTCACGAATTTCCAGGTGACTATGAAGAAAATGTGCCTCTTCTTTATCGATTTCAGAGTGAAATTGCTATTCGCTTGTCCAGAAAAGCAGACTTGCTTGTATTGGCCGACAGCCACCGTGCTTCCGCTTTTTACTATGCGAACAAGCTAACTGAGTTTCCCGAAACAGTTAGGAATTGCCCTGCTACTTTAAAATACCCGCCAAGTGGTCGCTTGAGAAAGTCATTGCGAGATATTGGTTTTGAGCCAAAATGGATCGTATTGTTCCAGGGAGCAATGTCTGTTAATTATTATGCAGATAATATTGTGGATTCCATTCCTTTCTGGCCTGAAGGTTCAAGTTTTATTTTTGTTGGCAAAGTTCAAGAAAATGTGCGCATTGATTTAGAGAGTGCTGCACGGGAACATGGTGTTTCAGACCGCATGATTTTTATTGGTAGCGTACCTTACAACGAACTTTTTTCGTACACTGTGGATGCGGATATAGTGTTAACGATGATTAAACCAGTTACTTTTAACTTTAGACATATGGCAGGTGCTTCAAACAAAAGGTTTGAAGGCATGGCCTGTGGAATTGTGCAAATTAGTAATCTGGGTCCAGGGATGAAGGAGTTGATTCAAGATAATGGCGTTGGTGTATGTGTTGATCCGGAAATCCCTGAGAATATTGGAAATGCAGTAACTGAGCTTTTACTGGATCCAGAGCGAAGAAAAAAAATGGGTAAAAAAGCAAGATCATTGCATCTGACTCGGTTTAATTATGAACAGGAATTTCAACCAGTGCAGAACAAGGTTCTAAAATGGTGCAGAGAATCCAATGAAGGCTAAACGGGTTTTAGTTGTCGAACCATCTGGTAATCTCTGGGGATCTGAAAGGGTGCTGCTGGACTTCCTGTCGGCTGAAATGAATTCAGAAGAGTTTGAAATTACTGTTTGTTACCCAGCTGGTTCACCAATAGAAAAAGAGCTGGAGAAAAAACCATTCAAGCTGTTCCCACATTTTGCTGCTGAATTGCATCTCAGATCAGTTTTGGCGCGATTGTTTTTTGTTATTAACATTACGCTAAAGCTTCTTAGAATAAAGCCTGACCTGATTTATGTGAATCAGGCAGGTGCAACACGCAGCATGATACCCGCTGCCTGGCTACTCCGCATCCCAATAGTAAGCCATATCAGACTGCTGGAAGATGCTGATTATATTGCCTCATGTTACTCCCCATTTTTCAGTCGAATTTACCCGGTTGCAATTAGTCACTTTATTCATGAAGCACTAGAAGCGCAGCAACGAATTCCTCATGATAAGACGTCATGCTTTTATGATATATATACATCTAAAAACAACAATAACATGCCAGCCCAACAAGCGGAAGGTGGCGAGAGGCCTTTTGTCTGCGTAGGACGGCTAGCATACGCAAAAGGTCAAGATGTTCTGCTTGATGCTTTAAGCATTTTAAAGAACAAGGGCCATAGTCATGGAGTTCGGTTTATTGGTTCGGTGACAGTCGGAGATGATTTTGATGAAAAATTGAAAGTTCAGTGTGACCATCTAAAGTTAAATGATTCCGTAGAGTGGTGTGGCTATCAATCCGATATATTTTCTTTAGCAAAACATGCTATTGCTCTAGTATGTCCATCACGGGTTGAGCCATTAGGTCGCGTTGTTTTTGAGGCCTGGAATATGGGGCTTATCCCTATAGTCTGGGAGGGTTCAGGTGGTGCTGCTGAAATCATCAACGCGAGTGGCGGCGGAATATTATATGAATATGAAACGGGTGAATGTTTAGCCGATGCTATGAAATATAGTATACAAATGCCAGCTTCTAAGCGATCCCAATTAATCAAAATGGGGGAGAAATGGTTGCATGATAACTGTGCTCAAGACGTTTATGTTTCACAAATGTTTTCTCTTTGGCGCACCATCACTCCAAAACTCACATCACAATCATTAAAATGATGATCAAATGGGCAATACAGAATATCATAAATGGAGAAGAGGCTCATAATTACTAAGACCAACACCCCATTGTTTGTGGTTTATGCCGCAGCAATTTTTAGCATTATATTATATTTTAGTTCATCAAGCTTACAGACCAACCAACGGGAATGGTCTCTATTGCTGATATTGTTATGCCTTCTTCCCGCGTTTTTGTATTTGTTAGAAATGAAACGCAATAAAGTAACTGTAAATATTCCATTCTTACCTATTGTTGGTATTCTATATATCTTTTACTACGGTATTCCAGGGTTATTAGGAGATAATTTTTCAGTAAGGTTTACTTCCTTGTCAAATGAAGATATCAATGAAGCTGTGTTTTGGACATGTGTAGGATGGATAGCATTGCTAGCAGGGTACTATTTATTAAAAAGAATAAGACTTGTCAGTCCACTACATATAAATTTTGCAGATGATCGAGTAGAAAGAGTTGCCTGGATTCTTGTTGGTATTGGTTTCTCAACGATGGTAATGCGTAGTCAGGGACTTTTTCCAACTTCATTACTCCAAATTGCCCGAACTTTTGTTTTTTGTGTTGAAGCGGGCCTAGGTTTGTTGATTCTTTTGTCTTTTCGTAACCAACTCGGTCGCAGATCAAAATTGCTAGTTAGGTATCTAGTCTTCCCATTATTCTTAGTTTCACAGTTAAGTACTGGGCTTACATCTAGCTTTTTAATTGCTTCAAGCTATCTTCTCATGATTGTTTGGGGAGAGCGTCGTAAAGTTCCATGGATACTTCTTATTTTACTATTTTTCAGTGTTTTGTTGATTCGTGGAGTGGTCGATGAATATAGATATAAAGTTTGGTACAGTAATGAGCAAGTACAACTGGGTACTATTGATCGCTCTTTGTTAATGCTTAATCTTATTCAAAAAAAAATAATGGGAACCGGTCAGAATGTAGGAGGTAAGGGTAACTTAAGAGAAACAGGTGAATTTTTGCTTTTTAAGCGGTCAATGCTTTCAACATTTGCATATACACTTCACTTAACACCCGACTCGATTCCTTTTTGGTATGGATATACGTATACCTCACTCCTAACTACTATGATTCCAAGACTATTATGGCCCGATAAACCAAAGGCAGATTTAGGTCAAGTATACGGACACAGGTATGAACTTTTGGATCCTTGGGATCTAGCTACATCTATGAATCTTCCCCAACTGATAGAGTTTTATATTAACTTTAATGTTGAAGGTGTAGTCATTGGTATGTTTTTACTTGGTTGTATTTATCAATTACTTGACCAGAAAATTAATGTAAGGGGGTCTGGAGATGGGACACTATTAATTGCTGCAATTGTTTTTAGTCGTATGATGAATGTTGAATCAGATTTTAGTATGATTTTTGGTCAAGTTATTCAAATGATCATAATTTACTATTTTACTTTCAGAGTATTAGGACGTGTATAACGCTTTTCGTTATCTATGCCAGCAAAGCTAGCATTCATCTTCGAAAAATCGTTCTTTTCTTCTTAATATAGCGATCAGAGACATTCTGTCCAAATTCAATTATGGTTTGGGGCCAAAAAACGAAGTACTGCTTAATGCTTAAAGAAGTTATTGTGTAACAAGGATGTATAAAATTAGTGAAAACAATCATATGAAGCATCTAATGAATGTTTATTTTTCAATTAATCAGTGCCCTATTTGTGAAAGTAGAGATACAAAGGTACACTATCCTATCGACAGCAAATATGCAGAGGGCCTTTCTGGCATTCATGGAGTAGGCACTATGGCTATTGGCGTTGCAGCGTGCAAAAATTGTAAACATCAGTTTATACAACCTTGTCCGCGCCCAAATTTTCTTACTCGCTACTACTCTTCCTATATGTCAAAAGCAAAAGTTGGTTTTTATCAAGCGCGGTACGCTAGTGATATCCCTGATAGTTTTCGCAACCACTACGAACCTTGGCTTAAGAGGATTCAAAGTTTATTAAGTAACCAGTCTCCTGTTCTTCTTGATATTGGGTGTGGACTTGGAATGTTTCTTCGCTTGGCACGTAACTCTGGATTTAAAGTGCGTGGATTGGAACCTAATGCAGAGGCTGTAAAATATTTGAATACCGAGCATAATATTCATGCCTACAATACATTACTCGAAGATTATAATGGGCACGAGACATTTGATGTTATTTGTATGTGGGATTTGTTGGAGCATTTAGCCAACCCGGGGTTAGCTGTAAAAAAAGTTAATAAAATACTGAATCCTGGTGGTTTATTGGTCCTAGAGATTCCGGTACGTGACAGCTTGTTACATTGGGTTGCAAAAGTGTTATATAAAATGTCATTCGGTTGTGTGACACGCCCACTTTTTCTTACCTATGGAGTACATCACCTTCAATATTTTTCAGAAAAATCCATAGTTTCATTTCTTGAAAGGAATAGTTTTGAAGTTTGTGAATGTAGCAGGACAGAAACAGATATCTCTGCGCTCAAGCAGAGTGGCCACAGCTTTTACAATATAGCTTATAATGCCATATTGGTGAGCTTATTTGCTTTGGCACGAATTTTTCATAAAGAGAATAAAGTAATTCTTTTAACAATGAAAAAGTAATCTTTTGATGAAGGAAAGTTTGATGATTCAAATCCGTAACAGGATACAACAAAGGGGTTTCGGATGAACATCCTGCATGTCATTCGGGATATCTCACCGACAACGGGTGGTCCTGTCTCTGCAATCCGTGGGCTTACCAACGCGCAACGTCATCGTGGCCACGATATTCATATTGCTGCGACAGATTATGGATTACCGAAAGATTATGTAGCTTTAGATGGTGAAATAATCTGTAAATGTACATTTGCGGCATGGCGCTATTCACCTAGCCTTGGAAAAAAATTAAATGAAGAAGTGCAATGGGCCAATATTGTTCATATTCATACTATGTGGGAATATCCAACAGTGGTTGCAGCAAGGGTTGCGAAAAAAGCAAATAAACCCCTTTTGATTCGCCCCTGTGGCATGTTGGATTCATGGTCAATGAATCAAAGTGCCTTTAAGAAAAAATTATATCTGCGTATTTTTTCAAAGGACCTTTTATCACCTGCTATCACGCTCCATTTCACAACTCAGGCAGAGAAATCGAAATCAATTTATCCACAGCAACTTGATTCCGTTATTGTTGAAAATGGAATCGTAGAAAAAACATTTTCAGAAGATAACAGTGCGGAGGATTTTTTGGAGTGCTATCCACAGTTACGAGGAAAGGACATTATATTATTTCTTGGACGGGTTCACCCGAAAAAACAGCCAGAAATTGCTGTAAGTGCATTTTCCAAAATTGCTTCTAAATTTCCTAATGCCAGTTTGGTTATGGCTGGTCCTTGTGAGCCTGCTTATCAAACGGAGCTTATTAACATCGCTAATGATATGAGCAAAAAGAGAGTTTTATTTACTGGCATGTTACAAGGAAAAAAACTGTATGGTGCATACCGTGCAGCTAAAGTATTTGTTCTTCCGAGCTTTCAGGAAAACTTTGGCATTGCTGTGGCCGAAGCTATGGCTAATTATTGTCCGGTGATTATAAGTGAGCACGTGGATATCAAGAATTACATCCAGAAAGGGAATGCTGGTATTGTATGTGCAGCCAAAGTGGAATCATTCGCTTCAGCTATCAGCAGTACGTTATCCAGCCCACAGAGTAGTACTACAATGGGTAACAATGGCAGGAAAGTTTCTGAGCAATACTTTAGATGGGATATAGCAGCAAAACGCCTTGACGCTGTTTATCAAACAATCATTTCAAATCAAAAAAGTGGAATATGAAGTGACAGTTATACTTGGAATTAACGCCTATCATGGCGATTCATCCGCATGCCTTGTAATAAATGGCACACTTATTTCTGCTGTTGAAGAAGAAAGGTTTCGTCGCATCAAGCATTGGGCAGGCTTCCCATCAAAGTCCATTGAATATTGTTTAGAAAGTGCATCTATAGATTTATCTGACGTTGATATTTTGGCAATAAATCAAGACTCTAAAGCGAATATTTGGAAAAAGATTGGGTTTACGTTAGCCAAACGTCCCAATTTAAAAATGCTTTTAGATCGTGCAAAAAACAAGCGTGAGAGAGCCTCTGTAGAAACACAGCTTGAAGAGTTATTTCCTGGTCAAAAATTTTCAGGTAAGGTTGTTTTTATTGAACATCATGAAGCTCACCTGTCTTCAGCATTCCATGTTTCTCCTTTTAATGAGGCAGTAGTCGTTTCAGTTGATGGTTTTGGTGATTTTGCCAGTGGTGCGTGGGGCGTTGGAAAAGGAACCGAAATAGATGTTGAAGGGAGAGTTTATTTCCCACATTCACTCGGTATTTTCTATCAAGCACTTACTCAACATATTGGGTTTCCTCATTATGGGGATGAGTATAAGGTCATGGGTCTTGCTCCGTATGGTAAACCAACTTATATGGAAGAAATGCGTCAAATTGTTTTACTTGAAAATGATGGTAGTTATGAATTGAATCTTGATTATTTTCGACATCATAAAGAAAAAGTTGATTATGAATGGGAGAATGGCTCCCCAACTGTTGGTGAATTATTTTCCCCCAAACTTGCAGAGCTATTGGGGAGCGCTAGAAAGAAAGAAGAGAAACTTACCCAGCATCATTTTGATATCGCTCATTCTGTCCAAAAAATGTACGAAGTGGCATTTTTTCATCTTCTAAATACACTACATAAGAGCCATAACGTCGATAATCTAGCTTTGTCAGGGGGATGTGCAATGAACTCTGTGGCAAACGGTAAGGTTTATCGAAACACACCTTTTAAAAGTGTTTATATTCAATCTGCAGCGGGGGATGCTGGTGGCGCAATTGGTGCTGCTTATTCAGCATGGCATAAGGCATATCCTTCTGCTAACCGCGATTTTGTGATGGATCATGCTTATTATGGCCCTGAATTTTCTAATGATGAGATTAAAGTTCATATTGATAAAAATAGCGCTCGAATAGAAACGGAGGGTTGTACCGTTGAATATATTGAAAATGATATTTGTCAACGTACAGCTAAGTATATTGCGGAAGGAAATGTTATAGGGTGGTTTCAAGGTCGTATGGAGTGGGGGCCTAGAGCTTTAGGTAATCGTTCCATTCTTTGTGATCCACGGCGAGCCGACATGAAAGATATTTTGAATCTTAAGATTAAACGGCGCGAATCGTTTCGGCCTTTTGCACCTTCTATCTTAAGGGAAGAAGTAAGTGAATGGTTTGAAGAAGAAGATGATGTGCCATTTATGATGCAGGTTTTTCAGATCAAAGAGGAGAAACGTACAGAACTTCCAGCTGTGACGCATGTTGATGGGTCTGGTCGTTTGCAAACCGTTTTTGAAGATTCGAACCCAAGATACTACGGCCTTATTAAGGCTTTTGATGATCTTACTGGTGTTCCAATTTTGCTAAATACATCTTTTAATGAGAATGAGCCGGTTGTTTGCAAGCCTAGCGAGGCATTGGATTGTTTTTTGCGAACGAAAATGGATGTTCTCATGATAGGTAATTATATGTTGATTCGTCATTAATTAAATGTGAATTAAGAGCTAAAACTGAAACCAGTTCAAGCCGCTATGGTCAATATATCAGGTAAGACCTTAACTTTACTTGTTCTATGGAGCTTTCAATAAATAATTCAAATTATAATTAATAGTTTACAAGATTTATGTTGCTTGAAATCAACTCCGAAACTTTAGTTACTTAATACGTCTTTTAATGAAAATGAGCCTATCGTAAATACACCCGAAGAAGCATATGCCTGCTTTGCCAGAACAAAAATGGATATGGTTGTTATGGGTAATATTGTGGTTGAAAGATAATTGTAAATTACCAGCATCGCTTCAATTTTGTATATATACATCTAAAAGTGACTCACTATTTGCACTAAATATTGATCTGCTTGCGATTAACATGGCTACAACTATGCCTCTAGAATCATTGAAAAACCTAAATCTGCTAATCGTTTTGGAAGTCATGACTACAAAAAAGTCACCTTTGATTTAGTATTAGGCGAGATAATACTAAAAGATGGTGTTTGGATTGGCGCCGCTTATTTCTGCTTCGTAACATACATGCATATATTTATGAGCCACTTGAAAAACGTATAAAATCAATGTGAATTAACTGCTTAAATTTGTTTTCTCATGTAAGTTCGATGGTACAGTATGTTTTAAATCGTAAGTTTCATTAAATCCTGTGTCTAGCGGCACGTTTTAAGTTATAGGCTATTAATTTATAACGAATAGACTAAACATGTCGCAATATGCAATTACATATTGGCGCATTTCTT
>CAYREN010000057.1:0-13912 GCA_964423255.1 uncultured Roseivirgaceae bacterium
AATGATTGAATGCATTAATGCGAGAATAAAATAAAACGGAGTGGTAAATGATGCATTGACAAAACTTTATTCAATTCAATCATTCTAGCATTCCTGCATTCAATCATTGCATGTAGTTTTTTTAAATAAATGAAAAATAGGCTTTACCCATTAAATTAACTATAGAAACAAATAAAATACACATGAGTAAGCTAAAGATATTTTTTTCGATGGTAGGAGATGGCATAAGCGCTGCCACACAAGGCAACAAAACTTATCACCTATGGATGGCGGTATTGACATTTCTGATGCTGTTGGGTGCATATTCATATTATATCCAGATCAAGGAGGGCCTTATCGTCACGGGTATGAGTGATGGAGTAAGCTGGGGTCTTTATATTTCTAATTTTACTTTTTTAGTTGGAGTAGCTGCTGCTGCCGTGATGATTGTGCTGCCAACATATATATTGAAAGATGTAGATTTTTCCCAGGCAGTTTTGGTTGGCGAGGGGCTTGCTGTTTCCGCACTCATTATGTGTCTCGCATTTGTGACAGTCGATTTAGGAAGTCCTGCAAGGGCCTGGCATTTGATCCCTTTTGTTGGACTATTCAATTTCCCCAGTTCTATGCTTTCATGGGATGTGTTGGTGTTAAATGGTTATTTATTCATTAACCTGACCATACCTTTTTATATCCTGTTTATGAAATATCAGGGTAAAGTGCCCAATAAAAACATTTATCTCCCCGGTGTAATGTTGTCTGTTTTTTGGGCTGTCGCCATTCATATGGTCACGGCATTTCTATATGCAGGTTTACCCGCCAGGCCATTTTGGAATAGTTCGCTACTTGGGCCACGATTTCTGGCTTCAGCATTTGCAGCAGGGCCGTCATTGATTATCATCGTGTTGTTCATGATTAAAAAATATACAGAATACCCAATAGCTAAAAAAACTATTCAGAAGATTGCGCTCGTAGTAACAATCGCTGCACAGATAAATATTATCATGGTGATTTCAGAGGTTTTCAAAGAGTTTTATGCCCCAACACATCATAGCAGTAGTGCTATTTATTTATTCTTTGGACTACATGGAAAAAATGCACTTACTCCATGGATTTGGTCTGCTCTTACCATGAATCTGGTGGCAACAGTAATTCTTAGCCTACATCAATTAAGAAATAAAATGAGTTGGTTGCTTTTTGCCTGTATTATTTTATTTGTCGCAATTTGGATAGAAAAAGGTATGGGGCTTATTATTCCCGGATTTATTCCTGGGGCTTGGGGTAATATTACTGAATATTTACCAACTATGATCGAAGTGGGGGTTACTGTTGGTATTTGGGCAATGGGGTCATTTGTATTTACTGTTTTAATAAAAGCTGCTATTCCTATTGAAACCGGAAAACTGAAATACGTATCAAAATAGTATTTGAAAATTCTTATTTGTATTAAAGAGATAATGATCAAATCTTTGTTGATTAAGAGCCGCAGGCCTTGATTTGTGCAACTATATTATCATGTTTATCTGCAAATAGATTCTTTACAATTTTCTCGTCTCCTGAATGCAGTTGTCTCACTCTTTTATCCTTTCTGCAGTATGCTTGACAATCTCGGTTTATAACCTTAATTAAATAATTCTGACCTTCTACTGGAAATATAACCTCCATAACTTCACTTGAAAATTGAACTTCCATTTTTTCGACAATTTTGGTGTTTTCCATTTTTGTTACTACTCCAAACATATATTTATCATCAAGAACCTTAATTTCAATATTGCAATTTTGAGCTTGAGCGATATTAAAAAATAAAATGAATGCAGGTAGGATTTTTAATAATTTATTCATCTGTTTATATTTTTAATATTTGTTATTTCCTGATTTGTATAATCTTGTCTCGGTTGTCCATATTTTACTTTTAAATATTAATTGAAAAATAATGTAACCAACAAGTTTTTTTAAAATGATATATGTCGTAAAAATGTCATTTTCATCCGATATTAAGTGCAGCATATCTTAAACATAAATGCCGAATTATAGTTATTCTGTTTCATGTACACTATTAAATAATTTGAAATTGTAATTCATTGAATTGAATTGTTGAAAACTTCAAAATTTTAAAGAGCATTTTATAATCCAAGCTATTTAAAAAAGTAATGTAATTGCCATTAATCTCAAAGGAGAAAGCACATGTTAAGTTTATTATTTATAAAACAATTAATATTTTATTAACCAATTTTACAAAACTAATACTATGGGAAAAACAATTTTAGTAACCGGAGCCACTGGAAATATTGCAGGATTAGTAATTCCAGAATTATTAAGTGGAGGAGCGAGTGTAAGAGCACTGGTTCGTGACTCAGCAAAAGCGAAAGGCCTTGAAGAATCTGGAGTAAAAATTTTTCAAGGAGAGTTTTCTGATCAAGACGTGCTAAATTCTGCAGCCGATGGAGTTGATGCAGTATTATCAATTACACCTCCAAACCCTGATGCAGTTTCACAAGCAGCAAATATCCTAAATGCAGCAAAAAAATCTGGGAATCCAAATTTCGTTCGAATATCAGCAATAGGGGCAGCAAAAGATGCACCTACTGAAAATGGACGATTACATTTTCAAACTGATGAAGATATTATGGCATCAGGCCTTCCATATACTATTTTAAGGCCACATTTTTTTATGCAAAATACTTTCATGTCTGTACAAACTATCATGACAGACGGTAATATGTATTGGGGAATGGGAGATGGAAAAATGGGTTTGATCGATGTTCGGGATATAGTTGATTGCTGTGTTTCGATATTATTGAAAGGTGGGCATGAAAATAAAATTTATACACCTACAGGACCTAAATCTATTACGTTTTATGAAATGGCTAAAATAATTGGTGCTGGAATTGGTAAGACTGTTAATTATATTCCGGTTCCGATAGATGCTGTAAGGCAATCAATTATTGATATGGGAATGGGCGAATGGTTTGGTCAGGTGATGGCTGATTACTCAAAGGCTTATGGTGAAGGTTGGGGTGATTTCACAAATAATGACGTTGAAGTTATTACTGGAAATAAGTCCAGAAGTTACCAACAATTTTTTGATGAGGTTTTATCATGGGGTTTTAAGCAAAGTTAATAATCCATGACAATAAGTTTATCATTGATGTTTGCCGAACATTAAATTTTAGTCTCTGCTGAAAAATTGAAAAAAAAACCGGACAATAAAATATTGATCCGGTTTTTATTTTTCTTTAATAGAATAACTGAAATATTTCAGCTATTGAATTATCCTAATTTTAGGTTGAGAATTCCGTCAATAAATCTGCTATACGTTCACCTACAATTCGCTCCTCTCCAGGATTCATCATCCATGTTGTAATGTCAATTGATTCCGAACCCCCTTTTACTTCTATAGATGGGTGGCCTTTTCTCAGTGACTCTCTTACATCATTTGGTGTAATTTTAACCTGCTTTTGATTCCACCTGATGCGTAATGAAGGAACGTGATTTGCTACTTCTGGCACATGAATTTCAATTTCTACACCTTTTGTATTTTTTACTTTTCCTGCAATATGATTTATTTGATTTTCCCAGTTGGCCCAGACCTGATCGTGATCCTCAGAAAGAAAAGTTTCTAAAGCAACTAACATACCCAATACTTCTTCTTTGTTGACTTTCATACCTCGTCCAACGGTATCACCATTGGGTGGAGCACTTATCCTAGCAGCTTGAATCAGGTCTTTTCTTCCTAATAATAGTCCGGCACTTTGTGGTCCTCGTATGCCCTTTCCGCCAGAGAAGCAAACCAGATCATATCCCATTTTGGTATATTTCCAGAAGTTTTCAACAGGTGGCACATCTGCAGCACAATCATTCATGGTTGGGATGCCATGTTTTTTACCAACAGCAATAAAGTCTTTGTGAGAAATTTGACTTTTTTCACTATGTGAATTCAAATACCACAACATTGCTGTTTTGTTATTTACTGCTTTTTCAAGCTCTTTGAGTGTTTCGACAAGAATTAATTTAACCCCAGTATTTCTCACAGCATGGGTATAACCAATATTATGTGATTTTTGCAATATTACTTCAGATTTCATCCCGCTTAAGTCATTGGGTATTTGAGCGGCTTTTTTTCTGTCCATGCCGGTGAGCACACCTGCTGTACCTAAAGTGATGGCAGAAAATGCTCCTGCTGTAACCAATGCATCTTCGCAATGAACAAGTTCTGCAATTCTTGCACCTACTCGCTCTTGAATATCCTCCAATTTTACATATTGCTTTGATGCATACTGGATTGCATCTACTACTTCTGGTCTCATAATACACCCGGTTAAGGCAGTATATGTTCCGGCAGCATTGATGAATGATCTTAGCCCAAGTTCCTTGAAGTAATCCCTATTGGTAGCTAAGGTATTAGCTGTTTTCGCATTTACAACTCTGGATTGTATTAGGCCTCCTACTAATGGAAGAGCAAAAATTCCTTTTAGTAAATGTCTTCTATTTATCATAATCAGAAGGTTTTAATTAGAAAATGAATAAATTAAACTGCAGCTATGCAATCGATTTCAACTAGAGAATCACCCGGTACTCCACCATATACTGCCACTGTTGTCCTGACAGGCGGATTTTTACCGAAACGACCTCTAAATACTTCATTCATCCCTTTATAATCTACCAAATCATGCAGATATACATTTACCTTCAATACCTGTTCCATTGATGATCCGTGCTTTTTTAACTCCTTTTCAAGTTCCTTCAATACGTGATCAGTATGTGATTTTATATCTCCTTCAAAATGAGCTCCTTTACCAGAAATATAGAGTGTATTACCATGCTTGACACCACCTGAAAAAAGTGGTATTTTATCGTCTTTCACGATGCTCTCTACCAAAACTTCCTTTTTTGCAACACCTGCTTTACTCACTCCTTTTGCAAGTCCTAGGGTAGCAACAACTGCTAATCCCATTTTTCTGAATACTGATCTTCTGTTTGTCTTTGTTTTCATAATTATTACTGTTAGATATTTATTTTAAGTAAGGCTCATAGCTGAGCCCATTCAAATCCCATACTACTATTCCATCTTTAATCGTAAGTTCACAAACAAGTTTTTGATCACCCGGCATTTTCTTTTTCACTACATCTACAAATCCAAAATTTCCTTTTTCCAAACCAAGAATGGCAATATCGGCTATACCACCTTCACTTAGATTTCCGAGTTCATTGCGTTGGATAATTTGTGCTGGTTTCCAAGTAGATGCTGCTATAACCTCTTCAAATGTTAGCCCCAAATTTAGGAACTTAGACATAACATTTAGCATATCTTTCATGCCTGCATTCATGCTACCTGTATGTAAATCTGTGCTAATGGAATTTGGCTTTAAACCTTGTTCGATTGCAGGAATTGCTTGATCATACCTAAAACTTCCACCACCATGGCCCACATCAAATATAACTCCTCGTGCCTGTGCCTTCAATGCAAAGTCCTCCAGTTTTCCATCATCATTTACAATGGGAATCCTTCCATTTACATGCCCATAACAATGTGTCAAAATATCACCAGGGCGTAATTTTTCCATCAAAAGTGTTTCCATTGATAATTCTGGTTCATGTCCTCCAAAATCAATCATAACCGGTATGTTGGCAATACTTCCCGCTTCCACTGCGCGTTCCGTTGGAATCCATTCTGGCCCGGTATAATGAGCCAGTTTTATTCCTACTATATCATTTTTGTATTTATTGGCTACCATTGCTGTGAGTTTGGCATCCATGTCATTTAGATTTTGCTCAATAGCTCCGCCACTCATGCCCGACCCTACAATATTTAGGATACTTAATACACGTGTTTTAGATCTGTCAATGGTCTGTTCTTTAAAAGTTCTGAAATTTCTCCATCCTGCACCACCGGCATCAACAATGGTAGTTACACCAACACGAAAAGTAAATCCGTCGGGAGGTAAAGAACTAAAACTATTGCTAAGATAGGCATCTGGTTTAGTGCCATGATAAACATGTGTATGAATATCAATGATGCCTGGAGTAATAAACAACCCTGCTGCATCGATGGTTTTTGATGCGCTATTTCTATTTAAATTTTTACCTACACGTAAAATCTTACCATCTTTTATTGCTACATCCAACTCCTCATTCAATTTGTTTTTTGGGTCTATTACCTTTCCTCCATATATAAGCAAATCAAATTCTTGAGCCTGTAGATTTGATGAACAAAAAATGAGAAAGACAAGGATAATAGTGTTGAAATATTTCATCGTGTGGGTGTTGAAATTAATTAGAGTATTTTTATTTATAATACATTCTCTAATTTAGAAATAAAGATCAGAAAATACCTACAATTCCCTAGTTCTATTCTATATAGTTGAAAAATGAGTCCTAATTTGATTGAATAATAATAGATCAAGTAATAGGATAGGGGTGTAAACAAATTTCGATCATGATATTATTTCCAGGATCTAACCAACAAAATCTCCAGATCCATATTTACAATCTTTATACTTTTTATTGACCTTATTTTTCCAAAAAGGGCCGTTTTTCATTAGAATTATAAATTTCACACCAAAGTTATGCCACCATTTGGTAAAGCCATTTTTATTGGGTTCCTGACCTTTTGGTATGGCAAGGTATTGAAATCCCATTTTAATAGTAACCTCCTCAAAACAGCGGTTGCCGGCCAGTGTTTCTTTAGTATCATTTTTGATGATGTATCTAATTGTTTTTTCTTTTGATTTTTGTTTTTTAGGATCTGGTTTAGCTCCTGTTACTGTATTTGGAGTTGGGAAATATTCTTTGTTTACTTCCTGAGAAAAGGCTTCATGTATCCAAACGAAACAAGTAAAAAATGAAATAGTAAATAGACTGAAAAATAGTTGCCTCATTCGGTTTTTAAAGAATAAGGCAAAATTAACAAATTAATAATAACAACATACTTCAACAATTGGCTGTCAATAATCGTCGCTGATTATTTGAAATCCTCTGTCAAAATCAAATAAGGTAAGTCTCCTTATATTGAAATAAGCCAACCAGTAATCTTCCAAAGATTGAATATATCTTGATTTTGCCTGGTCTTTTTCAGTAAGTGCAATGTTCAAATCTGTAATTGAAATTTTACCTGTTTCAAATCTGCTTTTTGTAATATCATACCTTCGCTGAGCAATATCATCAGCAATTTTTGTGATTTTAATTTGCTCCTTAAGCATCTCTATTTGTCTAACTTGAGTCAACACTTCCTCATCAAAATTGATGATATCCTGGTCAACGGTATATTGTACAAATTTTTGATTGGCCTCTGCAGTTTTTACTCTTGACTTTCTTCTCCCCCAATCCAGAATCGGAATTTCAAAGCCCAATTGCACTATTTGTTGGTCTTTCGGGTTATTATAAATATCTCCTAATGAAGCATCTCGCACAGTACTATTTGTTAGTCCAAACCTTGCAAATAAATCTGCTTGAGGTCCGGTATCCCCTTTGGCACGTGCTATTTCTGAATTTGCCTCCAGTACCCTTCTTTCAAATGAAATGGACTCCGACCTGTTGGCTTTGGCATATACCAAGGCTGTTTGTTCATCCACATCAAAAGACGGTATTTCTTCAGGAAGAACCAGTGGAAGCTCAGTGATGTCTGTTAGACCAACCCATGTTCTTAGTCTTAAACTTCTAGTTTCAATATCAAGACTGGCTTGCGCGACTTGCTGACGAGAATTCATTAATTGCAATTCTAATTGCAAAAGTTCATTTTCTGCAATTTTACCAAGGTTGTATCGTCCTTGGGCTATTTTGAAAATGGTATCATTGTTTGCGACATTTTTTTTGGCTATTTCAAGATTGATCTGCGAAAGCATGAGATCAAAAAATCTTCTTGTGGTATTTACAGATAAAAATTCAAGACTTTCAAAATATTCTTTTTGAGATTCTTCAAATCGCAATGGCTCTATTTTTTTGTCCCACTTGAGTCGGTTGTATTGAAATAGAGGTTGAATGATACCTACTTCTAGTGGTGTACCACTATACTGATAATATTTTTCTAACCCAAGATCTTCATTGGTTAAAAAATTGTCAAATCTGCTGATTCCTGAATTCAGGAAAATGGTGGCACCTGTGGGTGCAAAAGGTTGTGTCAATCTCAAATTGAGGTCTGAGCTGTTATTCTGGACGGGAAGGAATATTATTGTGCCATCATTTTGCTCCACATCTCTAAACGATCTATTATACCCAGGAAATCTTCCTTCAAGCCCTAGTTGAGGTTTGTAATTTGACTTGTAAGACTGAAATTGCCAAAATCGGTTTTCACGGACAGTTTCTGCTTGCTTGGAAGAAATTGATTGCTGTCTAGCAATATTAATAATCTCTTTTAGCGTAAAAACTCTTCCTAAAGATTGGTTGTTTTGGCCATATATTTCAGTGGTGAAAAAAAGACCTAAGCTGATGATAAAATACTTTGATTTATTCATATCTCAATGAGGTTATTGGGTCTTGTTCAGCTGCACGTTTTGCAGGTGTAATTCCAAATATTAGTCCTATGGAAGCTGCCACACCAAACGACAACAGTACAGATGTAAAAGTGATAATTGTAGGCATTTCTGCAAATCTTGAAACTAATATAGCCATTGCTACTCCGAGGATTATTCCAATGACACCACCGGAAATAGAAATCATAACAGCTTCAAATAAAAATTGTGTAATAATATCTTGCTTCTTAGCTCCTAATGCCAGCCGTAATCCTATTTCCTTTATTCTTTCCAAAACAGATGCGAGCATAATATTCATGATGCCAATTCCTCCAACTAAAAGTGATATTCCTGCAATGGCTCCTAAAACGAAATTGAAAATCTGTTTTGTTCTTTGTTGTTGCTTAAGGAGTAATTCCGGTATGGTAATTTGATAATCGATCTTGTTGTTATGTCTCCTTTCCAAAACTCTTGAGATTATTTCTGCTATTGGAGTTAACAAGTCAGTTTCTGCTACTTGTATGACCAACCTATCGATTTGATGATAATTGATGGGAGCAGAGGATCCTTCTTCTTCAGTTGAGCCTGCAATCATATAGAACCTCCCTCTACTTGCCTGATTTTTTTTATTTAGCATCGCTTTTGTTACCAATTCCCGATTTTCGTATCTGATCAATACTGTTTTAATTGGAGCATATACGTCCATATTGAAATTCCGAATGCCCAGCTTGTCAATGCTTGCCTCAGATATAATCCTCTCCTCAAGTACACCAATTATTTTCAACCAGTTAGGCCCGCATTTAATTGTTTTACCAATTGGATTTTCTGTGGGGAAAAATTTGGTTTTAATTGTCTTACCAATAATACAAACAGGAGCGCCTTTTAAAAGCTGCTGGTCATTGAACATTTTGCCTTCTGAAAGATTGAAACTTGTCAATTCAAAATAACTTGGCACCACACCAACTAATTTGGCAGACCTGCGGATTCCATTTTTTATAATGTATGTTTCTAGTACGATTTCAGGACTTAAGCGCTCAACTGATGGGATTATATCAGAAATGGCATTAACATCTTTTAAGGTTAGGCCAGGTGAAAATTTATTTTTTTCGTTTCCTGCATCAGTATCATTCAACTTTTCTTCAGTTTGCTCAATTATAGGTTCAATAACAATGTTATTGACACCTACTAATTTAATTTGTTCGAGAATTTCTTGCTGTGCTCCATTGCCAATTGCCAGCATGGCAATTACGGCAGCAACCCCAAAAATTATTCCTAAAGCAGTTAAAATAGAACGCATTTTATTTGCAATGACAGCTTCAATCGCTATATAAAAATTTGCTAGTACTCTTTCAGACATGTTCTAATAATTAATGGGAATTACACTTTATTTTGCTCATGATTACTTCCCACCTCTTGGTTTTTGGCCTCCTCTTCTTTGCTTGAATTTTTTCATCTGCTCTTCAGTGACTTCCCTTGTTTTGCCATTGGGAAGCGTAATGGTTGTTGTTTTAGGTTTTTGTTCAACAGTTTCTTCTTTTTTATTTCTTTGTCCATTTAATGAGGCGAGTAAATTAATTTCCTTTTCTTCCTGATCTCCTGGAATATTAAGAAAAATCCTATCTCCTTCTTCTAATCCAAGCTTGATTACTGCCTCATTACCATTTGTTTCTCCTACCTGTACTTCTTGTTTGACTGTGTTCAATCCCGATCTGAGGTAAACAAAAGTAATAGAATCGTCTTTACTATGCAGACTTTCCAAAGGGATAAAAATTGCCGTATCCATCGCATTTACAATTATTTTATTGGAAGTCGTCATAGCAGGTCTCAATAAATCATCAACACCTTCAATTTCTATAGTTGCTTCAAATACTTTTGAATCAGTATTAGGGCTTTGTTCTCCAACATTCGCAACTTTTAGTACTGTGCCTTTTAGTCTTTTCTCAGGAAAAGCATCGAGACCAATTTCTACTTTTTGACCAGCCTGTACCTTTCTTAAGTCCACCTCATTAATGTATGTTTTGGATAACATTACCGAGAGGTCAGGTAGAGTGGCTACCACTGGATCCCATGTATGAATCTGTGAGCCTGCCTTAATTGGTTTTCCGTCAAATCCTTTTGCATAGATGACCATTCCTGGCTCAGGAGCTAATATCCTAAAAGTTTGCACCAGTTTTTGCATATCATTGTACTCGTTCTGAACCTTTCTTCGTTCGGCAGAAACTTCAGCCATTTTGGCCTTATTCTGCTCAAGTTTTATTTTATAATTTTCCTTGGCTTGCGTTAGTGCTCTTTTTGATTTTTCAACATCGATCTCAGCTTGCTTGATTGTTGCGGGGGGTTCAAATTGTGATTGATCTAATTTTATCTGCATTTCTTCAACTGCATAAGCCAGGTTTATTAGCTCATCTCTTGCCTGTCTCATTTGTAAAGTAGTATCGAGCTGGTCTTGGATATATTGCGATTGTTTTTTTTCAAGGTCAATTTCTTTATCCTGCAATTTGGAATTGAAATCAGACTGGTCCAGCGTGGCAATCCATTCACCTTTTTGGACAACAGTCCCTTCTTCAACAATATCCTGAATGCTCACCTGATAAACCCTAAAAGAACGAAGTTTAGTTGAAGCCATGATTTTCACAGAATTTTTGGCTTCTAATTCTCCTGTTGTGGTAATATCTACTATAAATTTTCCACTCTCAACTGAAACAATGATCTCATTTGCTTCAGTGGAGTCTGCGACCTTAAAAATAAGAAACCCCGAAATAAGAACTGCTACAGCTACTAGGCCAATTATGACTTTCTTTTTCATTAAACTACTTTATTATGTTAAAATATTTACCAGATGTAAGCGACAGCTGGTCTGTTTGAAGTAAAAATTTTGTTTGATATTGTATTTTGCAATTCAAAACTACATAGAGATTCTGTATTATTTCTGATATTTGCATGTCAATATAAGATTTATAACGAAACATTTAGTTATAATTTTGATGAATGTTATTTTTTAAGGATAAATGGTCAAATTTAATTTGAAGAGATTCTATTATTAATTACTTAACAACAATGCATGAAGTATATCATAAGTTTTGTATTACGAAAAATACCCAGGAAGAATATTCAATATGTTAGTCATTATATATTGCGTGTTATTGCAATATTCTATTATGGAAAAAATGTAGAGTGCCCAATTGATGGAAGGACATACCGAAAATTTTTACCTTATGGTCGACTTGTATCCAGGAAAAATGCTTTATGTCCCAGTTCTCTTTCTTTGGAGCGGCACCGGCTGATGTGGCTCTTTTTAAAAAATAAAACCAATTTTTTCAATCAAAATATTAAACTACTTCACATTGCTCCAGAACTGTGCTTTATGAAAATATTTGAATCCATGGAAAATTTGGATTATACAACAGGCGATATAGAATCACCACTGGCCACCGTAATGATGGATGTGCATGATATTCCTTTTGAAGAAAACACTTTTGATGTTGTTTTTTGTAATCATGTGATGGAGCATGTTGAAAATGATATAAAGTCAATGAGCGAAATTTATCGTGTGTTGAAGCCGGGAGGATGGGCAATTATTCAATCTCCTGTCTATCCTGAAATAGAGAAAACGCTCGAAGACTCATCAATTACTGATCCACTCGATAGGGAAAGGGTTTATGGACAAAATGATCATATGAGAAAATACGGTAGGGACTATGGTGCTCGATTAGAAAAAGGAGGATTTAAGGTTACAGAAGATAATTACTTGCAGGAGCTCAGCTCTGAGGTGAGAAGAAGATATGCTTTACCTGATGAAGAGATTATTTATTTCTGTGAAAAGGTATAGCAATTGCAGGAACAGGTCCAGGGATTATTTTCAATCATAAAAGTCATTTTCGAATGCATGGAATTCAGCATGTTTTAAAATCACCCTTTTTACAAATCCTATAATAAATCCAAGGCCATAGCCAAATAACTGCACTAATGAAGCCCAGACAGATAACACACCTATCAGCATACTTTTGGCTTTGACTGACGCATCAACAAGTAATATTAATAGAAAAAACAATGTCGGCCATAGCACCCAATGCTCATTGCGATAAGCGGCGTGAGGGATAAATAGCAATTGGTAAATCACAAATATCGCTGGTAAAAAATGAACAAATTTTAAAGATTTTGGATGCCGCTTATAAAGGTTGATGCGTGCTATCCCGGAATTAAAAACTTGTTTAAAAAATTGTCCGTAATCTGTCCTTCTTTTGTGATAAACAAAACACTCTCGAATTAATTTACAATGATAACCAAGCTCAAATATCCGCATACTCAAATCTATGTCTTCACCAAATCTTAATTTTGAAAACCCTCCTGATTTATAAAATACTTCTTTTGAAAACCCCATGTTAAAACTCCTTGGATGAAATTTTTCCATGGATTTTTTATGCCCTCTTATGCCCCCAGTTGTAAAGAGGGAGGTCATGGAATAACTGATGGATTTTTGAATAGGTGTAAATGATTCATGCTCTTTGTCTGGTCCACCAAAAAAACTGAGGTCAATGATGTGTTTATTTAATCTTTTAATATAATCAGGAGGAATAACGCAATCAGAGTCGAAAAAGACAAAAAAGTCAGCATCAGAATTTACACATCCATAGTTTCTTGAGTTTCCAGGACCTGAATTTTGTTTGTAAAAATATTTAATTGAAAGCTGTTTTTTCTTTTGAAATTCAGCAACAATAAAATCTGATTTTTGAGAAGATCCGTCCTCAATCACTACCACCTCAAATTCTTTGTCTGATTGTTCGACAAGGCTTTGGAGCAATTCTTTTAACTCTTCCGGCCTATTAAATACAGGTACGATGATAGCAATTTTACAATCCAATCTTTTCGATTAATAAATAATGTGAATTTTTTTCATTGGCCATTGTGTACATCTCGGCAAGAAAACCAGCCAAAAACATTTGAACACCAAGGATGATGGCCACTAAAGCTAAATAAAATATGGGTTGATCTACGACATCCCGAAATGACTCGTCATTATAAATACTCCATACCTTTTGGATAATAATGTAAGCTGCAATAAAAAATCCGGTGATGAATGAAAGCGAGCCCAATATTCCAAAAAAATGCATGGGCTTTTTTCTGAATTTTGAAACGAAGGTAACAGAAACCAAATCGAGAAAACCAGTGATAAATCTCTCAAACCCAAATTTTGTGGTGCCATATTTTCTTGCACGATGTTGCACCACTTTTTCTCCAATTTTGCTAAACCCATTCCATTTTCCTATTAATGGAATATAGCGATGCATTTCGCCATACACATTAATATTTTTCACAACGATATTTTTATAAGCTTTAAGGCCACAATTAAAATCGTGTAACTTGATACCCGATATTTTTCTTGTTACCATATTAAAAAATCTTGATGGGATTGTTTTACTGATGGGATCGTGACGTTTTTTCTTCCATCCCGATACAATATCATAATCCTCTTCCATGATCATTTT
>CAYREN010000057.1:14012-18368 GCA_964423255.1 uncultured Roseivirgaceae bacterium
GGCATTAACTAAACTTCTAATGTTGGGTTCGTTTTTTTTGTAAATAAGGACGCGATCAATGCTATAATAAAACCAAAAAATAGCATACCTACGATCGTCCAAATAGGAATCATTTCTGCACTCATAAATTTTTCGGCATATCCCATTGCCTTTTCAATTGCTGCATCGTCCATTCCTTGTTCTTCCATTTTTTCGATCTGTAAATCTCTGATTTTAGTCAACATGGAATCATCAATGAACTTTAGGTAGATATATGAAAATATACCAGAAATTGCTCCACCAATCAGGCTAATTAGTGTTCCAATTCCCAATCCTTGTCCGAGGCTTAAAAATCCATCTCCGCCATCTTTAAAGGCTTTATGGGCAAATACTATCCCAACAGCAAGAAATACATAATTGATATTTCCTACAATTTGTAGTGTTTCCATATCCAAATCCAGGAACTGAAAAATCAATCCTATCACGATGAATACGAGTCCAATAATGACCCCATATCTAAGGGCAACTTGCGAAATTGTTACTTTGTCTTCCATAATTAAAATAGTTAGGTAGTTTATTTACGTAAAATTACTGCGATCACGATAGTTAAAAACAAGCCGATAATTGATTTCTTTAAAAAATCATCTAAAGCCAAATCAAATCCGGAAGTCTGTTTTACGCCTTCTAATGTCCTAATATATGTTTCTTCATTAATGGTTTCTATCAAATTCTGTTTGTTCTCGCTTAATAATATTAATCGTCCTGTAATGTACTGTGAAGTCAATTCTGGGTCTACAATCAATGTCATCAATAATATAAATAGTGCGGAGATCAATGCAATGGTAATGTAGCAAATCACACCACCTGTCATTCCTTGCCAAAAATGCAATCGACGTTGGTTGTATCGATCTCTAAATTCCTTTAAGGCAAAAAAAATAAAAATTCCAAGAAACAAAGGGTCCAACATTTTGATGTTGACCAAAGGATCAAGGTTTAAAAGATAAAACATTGAAAAAAACACAACCACCATTCCTGCACCATATAATCCATATTTTAGAGGCACGATGACAAGATTGCTTTTCAACGAATTAATACTCATAAGTATGTATTGAAAAACGATTTTCCATTATTTACAACACCCATCACACAGCCTTTTAAGGTTTTTTCGAGCAATGGCGAATTTGAAGATTTTGAATAATTCGACATTGCATTATAATTCCACTCCCTATCTGGATCGAATATTGTTAGATCAGCTTTTTCACCAACTTTAATGATGGGAACAGGTAGGTTTAAAATTTTCCTGGGATTGGAAGTAAATTTTTCTATCCAATTTGAAATGTCTTTTCCACCTAATTTCTGTATGATGATTGGAAAAAATGTTTGTAACCCCAGCATGCCAAAATCAGCATGGTTAAATTCTAATTTTTTTGATTCAGTATCTTGAGGAGTATGCGAAGATACAATGACATCAATAATGTTATCAGAGATGCCTTTTTGTAGAACGCGAATGTCTGTAGAATTTCTCAATGGAGGATTGACTTTGTAATTTGTATCATAATCACCGAGTAGAGAATCGTCAAATGCTAAATTATGTATGGCCACATCACAGGTTACATTTAGGCCTTTTTTCTTAGCACTGGCAACTTGTTTCAGGGCATATGCTGTGGATAAATTCGCAAAATGAATGCGCCCTCCTGCATATTTAAGTAATTCGATATCTCTTTTTATCATGATTTCTTCAGCTATCCCGGGCATACCTTTCAATCCAAGTAGTGTAGAAGTTACTCCTTCGTTCATGGTGCCAAATGCTGATAGATATTGATCTTCTGGCCGGTTGATCAGTAAACCGTTGAATTTTTGCAGATACTGTAAAGATTTTAATAATATGTCTGTATTCCAGATTGGTTTTTCGCCATCAGAAAAAGCTACTGCACCTGCTGCATTCATATCGAGGATCTCAGTAAAATCTTCACCTTTGCAGCCTTTCGTGACAGCCCCTATTGGATGTATTTGAGTAACACTGTTACTGTTTTTTGATTTAAGGTAGCTGACTTCGTTTTTCGATTCAATACATGGCTGAGTATTGGGTAAAAGTGCAACTCCTGTAAACCCTCCTGAGGCGGCAGCATGCAATCCGGATTCAAGGTCTTCTTTGTGTTCGCAACCGGGATCATTAAAATTAGCCCTCATATCAAACCAACCTGGAGAAACCATCAAATTATCACTTGATACTATTTTGGACGCCACCGGGCTTTCTTTTCCTATGGATTTGATGATGCCCGCATCTGAAATAAAAACATTGACTTTTTGATTGTGATAAGCAGATTCCGAATCCAATACCCGGACAGATTTTATGAGAATGCTCATATTATAAAAATCTAATTAGCAGAACTTCGATCATTAAAAATAATAATGACAAAATTATGGCATATTTCCATAAAGGTATGCCAATTTTATTTTTTTTAATTTCCTTTGAGAATTTGTCCACATCATTTGCTTGAAAGATGAGAATATTTTTATTAGCAGAAAAATTAGACTTGATTTCTTCATATTTCATTTGTTCCAAATATGATTCAGCTTTTTCAAGATTGAAAGCAAGCACATTTTTGGTTTTACTTTCAAGTGTCAATTCATAAAAACCAGGGTTCAAAGTATTGTGAGGCATTTCTAATATTAACCTTCCGGCACTTATTCTCTGATTGGGTATTAATTCCGTTTCATTATTTGTAAGCTTATAAATATCTCTTTTGTTCAGGCTATCGAGCTTAAGATCGATAGTAAGTTCGTTGATACTATAATATGGGCTATTGAATGATTTTTTGCTAGTTGCTGCTAAGCGATACATCACCGGTACAAAAAGAGCATGTCTATGAAAATTTGTAAAATGATCGTCAAGAGGTGAGGCAAGTATAAAAATGGATCCGGGATATTTAAACTCTGAAAAAAAGTTAAGGTTATTTCTGAATTTTAACAAATTAGATTGTTGTCCTTGCCATGTAAATAAAGGTAGAGCATGAGGCATATCAATTTGCTCATTGTTCGATTCAAATATATTTTCATAAAAAGGATCAGAGAGATCAGGCATAGAAATATCTACTTGAGAAGTGTCGTTTGTTACCAGACTTAAAGCTGCAACAAGATTTTTGTAGGAACTTAGAACTGGTTTCACCCCTGGAACAATAAATATTGATCCACCAGATTCGATATAATTGTTGAGCTCCAATGCCAGCGAATTGTCAATTTCCTGAAGTCCGTTTACAATTACTAAATCAAACTGACGAATGAGACTGTAATCCATATTTGAGGCAATTTGTGAAGAATAGCTAAAAAGATGCTTGTTCGCATAAACCTTTTGAATCGGCGAGACAACATCTTGGTTTTTAATTTCCAAAATATTGATTTTATTTTCCAGCCTGAGCACAAAATAAAAATCGTTGTCAAATGTTACAGGAAAATCTTCAAAACTAATTCTGCATTTGTTTATATTCTCAAGGTTATAGCGTATCTCAAAATTAATCTCCTTTGCACTTTCTGATGGAATGTCAATAATAGAACTGGCGTATTGGATTTCATTGATAAAAAGTTTGACCTGCAAATTGGTAGCATCTTCAAGGCCCGAATTTTTTAAAACCACATTTAGCTGATTTTTTTCCGTAGCGAGTAAAAACGGATTAGATAAATACATACTATCAATAAAAATATTTTTGGTGGCCTCAAAAAATATCGGGGAGATAAAAACCTGATCAAGAGAATCGGTTTTAATTTGGGCGATATTTCCTATAGTTGACTTTTGGAAATCTGAAATTATAAATATGTCCTTTCCGCCTACAGATTGACCCAATGTATGGCTATTAAGTCGATTATAAGTTTCTGGGAATGTCCTGGATATATTGCTAAGTTTTATTTCCGTAAGCTTCTCTTCGATTTCATTTTTGCTTTTTAGTGTGTTAGAAAATGGAGCAAATTCATTGGTAAGAAATTTATAGCTTGTGTTGGTAGGATATAAATTAAGTATTTTACTCACGTAGTCTATTCCAAGGAGCAAGCTTGTTGTTGAGCCATCAACCCTATTTGACATGCTCGATGAATTATCTATATATATATAAACATTTTCGGCCTGCGGATTTTTATCATTGCTGGGAAAATAAGGCTGCGCAAATGCCAAAACCAGGAATGTTAAAAACAATAGTCTGGAAAAAAGAATAAGATAATGCTTGATTTTTAATTTTTGGCTTGTAGACTTCTTAATATTTGTCAAAAACCTCGTACTTGAAAAATAGATTCTTTTTGATTTTCTGAAATTAAAAAGATGAATAATTATTGGAATGGCAAGTGAGATCAGGCCAAATAAAAAATCAGGATATAGGAATTTCATCG
>CAYREN010000058.1:0-8225 GCA_964423255.1 uncultured Roseivirgaceae bacterium
GAAAAAAGAGTTGAAAGAAAAAAAACGAAATATCTATTAAATTTAATTCCTCAGGTCCCATAAACCATGTTTTGGGATTGTGCTATATTTGGCCTACTAATACTAATCAATGGTTTAGTAAATATGATTGTATTTTTTAAGGTATACGACAGATTGAATAAAGTGCCTACCATTACCAAACGGTTAAATATTTCCAATACGAATTGTTTTATAAATTATCATTCGATTCAATTTTTTTTATCTAAAATCTAAAAGCATATTCAGTTATGAAACTTCTATGTAAGACAAATATTCTTATTACAATTTTGATCATTTCTACATTTTCTTCGTTTGCGCAAAAAAAAGAAAAAGGAATAAAAAAAGGAGCCGTACCTGTTTTTGAAAATGGAGAAGCACAAATTGTAAAAGCTTTTAGTGATCCTGAAAAATGGATAAGACGCGATCTATGGGTAGAAACGGAGTTTGATACTGATGGCGATGGTAAGTTGGATAGAATGCATGTCGCCGTCACAAGACCTTATCAGACAGAATATCAAGGCCTTAAACTTCCAGTGATTTATGTGTCCAGCCCATATTATGCAGGAAATTCAGGAAATGTTAAGGAATCATTTTGGGATGTTAAACAAGAACTAGGAGCAACTCCTAAACAGCATGTCCATCCTGAGGTCATTCGTAAAGGAGAGAGGCCTATTATTTCAAAATCCCATACAAAGACCTGGATTCCCAGAGGATATATTGTTGTACATTCTTCCTCTCCAGGAACAGGCCTTTCTCAGGGGGCTCCAACTGTTGGAGGTGAAAATGAATCTCTTGCCCCAAAAGCTGTAATTGATTGGTTATGTGGAAGAATACCAGGTTATACTTCTCCCTATGGCAAAGAAAAAGTAGAAGCGTATTGGTCAACAGGGAAAGTAGGCATGACAGGAACATCTTATAATGGAACTTTACCTTTAGCAGCTGCAACTACCGGAGTTGAAGGACTTGAAGCTATCATTCCAATAGCACCAAATACATCTTATTATCATTACTACAGATCCAACGGATTGGTCAGATCACCGGGAGGATATTTGGGTGAAGATATTGATGTGTTGTATGATTTTATCAATAGTGGTGATGAATCAAAACGCGCCTTCAACAATGCGACTGTTAGAGATACTGAAATGAAAAACGGGATGGATAGAATTACCGGAGATTATAATGATTTTTGGGCAGGACGGGATTATCTGAATAAAATGAAATCAATGAAAGCTGCCTTGTTGATGTCTCATGGTTTTAATGATTGGAATGTAATGCCTGAGCATAGTTATAGAATTTATGAAGCTGCAAAAGCTAATGGAGTTCCAGTACAAATATTTTATCATCAAAATGGTCATGGAGGACCACCGCCAATGAGTATGATGAACAGGTGGTTTACGCATTATTTGCATGGGGTGGACAATGGAGTTGAAAATGATGCACGGGCATGGATAGTTCGTGAAAATGATAAAAAGGACAATCCAACTGCATATGAGGATTATCCCAATCCGGAGGCCACGCCGGTAACTTTATATCTTAACTCCGGCGCTCCTGGAAGAGGTAGATTAAGTATAGAGAAATCAAGTATTCAGACAAAAGAAACATTGGTGGATAATTATTCTTTTTCAGGGGCGACATTAGCTAAGGCTGAATTTACAAATCATCGGTTAATCTATGTGACACCAAAATTGGCTAATGATGTTCATATATCCGGTACGCCCAAAGTATCTGTTAAATTATCCAGTAGCAAGCCCGCCGTAAATCTATCTATTTGGTTGGTATCATTGCCATGGAATGATGGAAAAAAAGCAAAGATCACTGATAATATTATAACTCGTGGTTGGGCAGATCCTCAAAACCATAGTTCACTAACTAAAAGCGAATCGCTGGTGCCTGGCAAATTTTATGAGGTATCATTTAATTTAATGCCCGATGATCAAATAATACCCAAAGGCCAGCAAATTGGATTAATGATATTTTCGAGTGATAGAGAATTTACACTTTGGCCACAGCCCGGAACAGAGTTAACTGTTGATTTGGATGCAACATCGATCATTCTACCAATTGTGGGAGGTATAGAAGCTGTTAATAAAGCACTCAAATGAAAAATATAAAGTTATGAAAAATAACATTTTTACTTTATTCATTCGACGGGATTTAATGAAATACGCTGATTCACAAATGAATTGAAATGATACACGGGACACATAATGCTGATGAGGATTTAAGAAACCAGGATATAAAAATTTTCATATGTGGGGAATTACTTCAACGCAAAGATGCCAAAATATCAGTTTTTGACAGTGGGTATTTAGTTGGTGATGGCGTATGGGAGGCAGTCAGGCTACATAAAGGCATTTTGGTTTTTCTGGATTTGCATCTTAATCGCTTGTGGCAGGCCGCAGCAACAATTGGGATGAAACTAAATTTTAGCCGTGAACAACTGAAGGAAAATATTTGGGCAACAATTAATGCCAACGATATGCATGATAATGTGCATGTTAGGATAATGGTTACACGTGGGATAAAAAAGACACCTTCTCAAGATCCGAGACTTACTATTTCCGGTCCCAATGTCGTGATAATTGCAGAGCATAAAGTTGCTTCTGTTCAATCAAAAGAAAACGGTATTACTCTTTTTACCAGTACGATCCGGCGAGGTTCCCCGGATTACCTTGATCCAAGGTTAAACTGTCATAGCAAATTACACGAAGTTCAGGCTCTTGTTCAGGCAATCGAAGCTGGTGCAGATGAAGCGCTAATGCTGGATATTAATGGCTTTGTTTCCACCTGCAACGCCACGAATTTTTTTATGGTAAAAGATGGAGAAGTATGGACCTCAACCGGTCAATATTGTATGAATGGAATTACACGAGGCAATATAATTTTGATTTGCGGACAAAATAAAATTCAATGTAAACAAAAGAATTTTTCCTTGTTTGATGTGTATGGAGCAGATGAGGCATTTGTCACCGGTACATTTGGAGGCTTGACACCCGTCATAAAAATTGATGGCCGCTCCATAGGCAATGGAAAATACGGGTCGATTACAAAAAAATTAAGTGACATGTATGATGAGTTAATTGAAAGAGAAGTTCAAAAAGATAAAGCTAATGTCAAATAATAATATTAAGCGAATTTGTCTTTGGTCAGGGCCACGAAATATTTCTACTGCTTTGATGTATTCATTTGCTCAACGAAGTGATACCAGAGTTTATGATGAGCCATTATACGCCTATTATCTTAGCCATAGCAAAGCACAGAAATATCATCCGGGAGCCAGCGATATTTTAGCTTCAATGGAAAATGATGGTGATAAAGTAGTTGAGATGATGTTGGGAAACCACGAAAAACCGATTGTGTTTTTTAAACATATGACACATCATTTACTTGACCTGGATCGCAGTTTTATGAAAGATGTTATCAATATTATTCTCACCCGTGACCCTGTTGAAATGCTGCCTTCTTTTGCCAAAGTAATAGACAATCCCACTTTGGTAGATGTTGGCTATGCCCTACATATTGATTTGTTGGAGTACTTTCAAATACATGGTAAAGAACCCATAGTATTGGATTCTAAAAAAGTACTGCTTAATCCACAAAAGATTTTGAGTCAATTGTGCAAATGTCTAGATATTCCATTTGAAGAAAATATGTTGAGATGGACTGCGGGATCAAGACCAGAAGATGGAATATGGGCTAAATATTGGTATGACAATATTCATAAATCTCAGAACTTCATGGAATACAAGTCAAAAAATGAGTCCTTTCCAGACAATTTAAAACCTCTATTGGAAAAATGCCTTCCTTATTATGAGCAGCTTAGTCGATTATCAATCGGTTAGAGAAGTATCGAAAATTACCAGTGCAACAAAATACTTATAAATGCACAATTGCCGATTAATTTTTTTTACTGCCCAATCAAAATAAATGGCGCCCAGAAATAAGGATTGGAATACGTAGGATGATTTATAAATTCTAGTTGAGCATTTCGCAGCGCCCCATTGAAGTTGTCATTTTCTATAGAACTATAAAAATCAGCCATAAATTGAGCGGTGGATTTATCATTTACGCTCCAAAGTGTTACCATCATGCTACTGGCCCCGGCATAGGCAAAAGCCCTCGATAATCCAATGATCCCTTCGCCTTTGGAGATTAAGCCCAATCCTGTTTCACAAGCTGACAGTGTAACTAATTGTGCCGACATGTTTAAATTATAGATTTCGCCGGTATATAGATTTCCATCATCCTCCTTATTTTCATAAAAGGACAGCTTTGATAATTGAGGGTTTGCTTCATCAATAACACCATGCGTAGCAAAATGAAGGTATTTGTAATTATTTAATTCAGTTGATTTTATCATAGATTCACTTGCTTCATTTTCCATAAATAGGTCTGTGGATAACGATTGACCTTGAAATATTTTATTAAGGCCCGTAACTTCTTGACTGGTAGCCGGTAGATCTGGCATGCTTTTGAAATTGACAGGAGCGCACAAAAAGACGGTGTTTTTGTCATTCTTATTTATTGTAGCCATGCTATGTTGATAATATAGCGTTGAGGCATATTGATAACATATTGCATATTTTTTTCCTAAATAGGGTAGTATGCTATAATTTTCATTTCCTTTCGATTTGGTTTTATTTGTGAGTAGCGCACTAAAAGGGATAGTACCCAGGTTGCCATCGGGAATGATTAATAATTTTGTTATTTTTTTTGAGATCGACATTGGAAACAACACCTTGTACAATTCTTCGGACGAAAGTTTGTAGATATCATAGACCTTATAGTTAATACCATTTCTTAACCCGTGGATATGACGACCTAAATCCTCCGTCATGGGTATATTCTCAACTTTAAATTTGTCCCTGGTAATAATATATATAAAAATCCTGTTCGTTCCGGGAGTTAGAAAATAGCTGATAATGGCTGTCTTATCATCCAAAGTTGTTTGCAATTGAGCAACAGACGGAACACTTACATTGTATTTTAGATCGAAATATCTGGGGTAATTTTTTTCAAGATTACTGACAAATAAGCTGTATTCATTTCTTTGTTCGAAAAGCTTTTCGCGGTAATTTTTTTCAATATCACCACCTGGTTTTTTAGCCAATTCATGTGTATAAAATGCAATTTCATCTTTAAAACTTCTTTCTATTTCTAACTTCGAATCTGGAATATTTGCGAATGATTTTGCTGATGCGTCTGCTATGGCTTCCAATAAAACAGCCGATTTATTTTTCTCAGCAAAATAAAATGATTGCTCATAGTACTGCTCTTTTCTTACAGCTTCATAAGCCATTAAATGGCAAAGCAATGCACCGGTTTCATACACCTGATTTGCGGAATTTCCTAAAGCGATCTTATCAGATTCATTTGTTTTATGTTGACGCATTACATCGATAAGACTGTCGCAAGCATACAGCGTTTTCAAACTTATTTTCAAATCGCTAAATTTTAGTGTTTTGTGTGTACTCTTGTCCATGAATGCCTGTGCCTTGGCGAACATGGTACTTATCAATGTATTTGAATTATAAAAGTGCTCTGAACCTGGATTTATTTTAGGATCGGAATAGTTAAAGTTATCTGAATTTGAAATGAGGGCCTTTTGATAATAATCAAGTGCTAAATCAAACTCATGGTTACGGTGGTATTGGTTTCCAATGAGATTATAAATGTAGGATATATCTGGATGTTTTTCTCCGTAGGTGGATAAATAGATATTTAGTGCCTTATTATAATATTCCATCGCCTCTTCCTCATTGTTCAGAGCCATGCTGGTTTTCCCTAAATTCATGAATACAAATCCTTCGTTGGCATTTTCCGTAAATTGGATATTTTGCCAGATAGTTAATGCTTCATTAAAATAATTAATGGCATCGTCATACGACTCTTGTTGGTGCTGGATAATCCCCATATTCAATTTTAGAAGGGCAATGTTTGCTTTATAATCACCATCCAAACTTTGGTAGATATCAAGCGCTTTTTTGTAATACTCCAGGGCTTTTTCAGGATCGGAATTGCTTAACACTAATCCCAGATCATTCATCGACCCTGCAATTTCTTCATGATCTTTTCCATATAAAACCAATCGAATATCCAATGCACGTAGTAAATGATCTTTAGCGAGGAAATTATTTCCAGAATTCCAAAATACCAGACCGAGATTGTTTAAACTGTTAGCTCGATCCTTGTCGTCCTTATTCGTTAAAGTAAGTGCTTTTTCAAAATGAAATTGAGCCTCCGCATTTCGACCCCGGTGAAGGTAGGTTTCACCAATTAGATTTTGACAATTAGGTTCTTTTGAATCTAAATTTTGATTTACGATGTTCACAGCAGATTCAATGTCCCCTAATTCCATAAGCCTAACCAAATCTTTGCAAGTGTCCTGCCCCTGTATTTGTAGAGATATTAACAGTAATACAATCAGTAGGGCTCTCATGTTAATGGGCCAAATTAGTCATTGACATACTAAAAACGGGCCTCATACCCCAAAGAAAAAACTGAATCACGTGTTAACCCATCCGGATTTACTTCACGATCAGTTAACTTATACCCATACAAAAATTTAACGCTGTTATTTTTATTGAAATGATAAGCAGCATTTAAAAGTACAGTCAAGGCCAGGCCGGTAGTTTTATCAAGTTTTATACGTTCATCAAACGTTTCTGAATATTCATCTACATCAAGAACTTCATCCTGAATAATTCTATAAATAGGAAGGGCACCCAATCGAATGTCAACTTTTGAAAAATGGAAGGCTCTTTCAACACGAAGCATAAGGTCAGTACCTCGCTTAAGATTATTGGCAAGATCATAGCTCAATATATAATCCGGGTCTGGATAATTTGCCCAATCTCTGTACCTGAAGAAGTTACTGTTTTCGCCAAATGCAATTTGAATTCCCGTTGCAAACATCCATTTACTACTTATAAATGCTGCCCCGGCAACAAAATCATAACTGCCTAAACTCGTTTGATAATACATCGGTAATGGATGATTCAGATTATCTGAAGTATGTTCTTGGTTGACATTATCCAGGTTGGAATCATTTGTGGCTATTTTTGTTCCAATTGTCGCATTGATGTGATATTGTTCAGTGGAATAGACATTTGTTGTCCAGCTCAAAGAAATATCACCTAATCCGGCAGTTTGCCCTAAACTTCCTTTAATCCACATATAGGGAACTTTTACTTGCATAGCATGTTTATCTCCAACGCCGAAAGTAAAATCAACAGAGGCCGCATTGACGGTGGGCGTAAGCTTTGTAGCTCCCTGATAGTAATTTATCTCAACAGCACGAAGTTTGAAATTTAATTTCTTAGTGTAAATCTGACTAGGTCTCATTGCACCCATAGAACAAAAACCAGCATCGCTACATCCCTGTCCGTAGGTCATATAAGTTGTGGTTAATAAAATAATGGTCCATGTTATTTTTTTCATAGTAGATTGGTTAGGTTTAAAATAACATTGTTAAAAATATGGGTAGCTTAAATCAATCCCAAGGATTGTGTTGCTGTTCCATACGAAATTGTATCAATTCTAAATATAGTAATTCTTATTAATAGTATCTTTCATTGCAAAAAAAACCTTAATAATTCATGAATATTCTCTATTTTGGGATAAGGGCCTCCTGCCGGCGAGGCATGGCATTGACAATCAAAGTATTTATTAAAATTACAAGAAAAATGAAATTATCAGAAGCGTTTTTTATTTTAAAGTCAACCTGCCTCGATGCAGGCAGGTGTCGTGATTTCTAACTTACCTGGAGCAGGCAGGCTCTTTACATGAGTCAATAATTATCCCTTGCATTATGCAGGAATAAACAATTCAGAAATTAGTAAATAATTGATAGGTATTACACTGATAAATATTATGGTTATTTCACATTATAAAAAATAAAATATCTTAGATTGAGGGTCAATTATTTTATAATATTTTAAGTGTTTCAATAATTCTCACCCGAAGTACTCGGATTAAATCAACATTCAGTTTCCTATTCAAATGAATAATAAATTCTTAATAATCCTCATTTCAGTTTATTGTTTTTCCTGCGTTTCAAAAAATATGGAATCGAAAAATCAACTTCCAAATATTGTTTACATTCTTGCCGATGATCTTGGGTATGGAGATGTATCTGCCTACAATGCGGATTCTAAAATTGCAACTCCGCAAATTGACCAATTGGCCAGCGAAGGTATGCGGTTTAC
>CAYREN010000058.1:8325-18244 GCA_964423255.1 uncultured Roseivirgaceae bacterium
CATGGATTTGACTATTCTTATATATTGCCTGCATCATTGGACATGGCGCCATATTGTTATTTGGAAAATGATGTTTTAGAAAGCTTACCAGATCATTACACTCCGGGTAATGATCTTGACGCAGAAAGTTGGGCTACAGGTTCTTTTTGGAGAGCAGGTAGAATGTCGAAAGATTTTGATTTCTATGAAGTTCTACCAACATTTATTGAAAAGGGGAAGAAGTTTATTAGCGCTCACGCAAAAGATGAAAAGCCATTCTTCTTGTATTTGCCTTTGGCGGCTCCACATACACCCTGGGTCCCGAAAGACAATTATAGTGGAAAATCCAAGGCAGGTCAGTATGGTGATTTTGTACAAATGGTAGATGCTGGAATAGGTGAGGTGTTGGATGAATTAAGTAAAAATGATGTTTATGAAAATACAATTGTTTTTTTTGCCAGCGACAATGGCCCATTTTGGAAACCGGAATTTATTGAAAGGTTTGATCATAAAGCAGCACATATTTATCGTGGCATGAAAGCTGATATTTGGGACGGTGGACACAGAATTCCATTTATAGTTAGATGGCCTGGAAAGATAGCTGCAAATTCTCAGAGTGCTCAGCTGACAACACTTACCAATCTCCTATCGACTGTTGCCGAGGTGGTAGGAGCAGATTCGCAGCCAGGAGTAGGTATCGATAGCTATAGCATATTGCCTGTATTGTTAGGCGGGAAGGCAGACAATTCTCAGGCAGTGATTCACCACAGTTCCAAGGGTTATTTTTCTATAAGGCAAGGAGATTGGAAATATATTGAAAAATTAGGCTCAGGGGGTTTTTCAATTCCTGCTTTGGTAAATCCTAAAGAAGGGGAGCCTTCTGGACAATTGTACAACATGAAGAATGACCCCGGTGAACAAAATAACCTTTTTGCTCAGCAGCCTGAAACTGTGGAAAATTTAAGAACGAAAATGAATGAAATTCGAGAAAGAAAATAAAAAAATTTGAATATCATCGAATTACACATATTAGTATATAGAAACTTTATAGTAAGAATCTCTTTTTTATTATGACAGAAGCTAAAGTCAATAAAATCACCTTCCTGCAAGCCCTTCTTCCTGTATCATTTCTTTTTTTGATGATTGTGTATGGCTTTATCCTAAGACCTTATTTATTTGATCAAGAGCAGTTTCCGCTCGAGATTGTATTCTTGGCAGGGTCGATTTTTGTCATCACTCAATTGAGAATAATGAAGTTTAGCTGGAACGAAATACAACAAAGTATTGTAGAAAAGCTGAGTAAGGCCATGCCGACCTTGTTTATTTTATTGGCCATCGGATTGATAATCGGTAGCTGGATTGTCTGCGGCACTATTCCAATGTTGGTGTATTATGGAATAAATATGATAAATGCAGACTATATTTATGTATTGGCCTTTATCGTTCCAGTTATTTTCTCAACCGTCACCGGCACATCATGGGGTTCGATAGGAACAATAGGTGTGGTGATTATGGGCGTGGCAACTGCCATCAATGCACATCTTGGAATAACAGCAGGTGCCATTATCGGAGGGGCATACTTTGGAGATAAAATGTCTCCGCTATCCGACACCACCAATATAGCAGCTTTGGCTGTGGGGGTAAAATTGTATGATCATATACGGTCTATGATGTACACCACCATGCCATCAGCAGCCATTACGCTGATAGCATTTTTTGTGTTGGGGTTTACATATCCTGCAGATGCGTTGCCAGAAGCAATTGCTCAGGTAGATGATACATTAAATTCTATTTCTTCAATGTTTCATTTTAGTTGGTTTTTACTGCTGCCCCCAATAATAGTTTTATATGGATCAGTCAGAAAAAAAGCAACAGTACCTACTTTGCTGACCTCTGTTGTTGTGGCTGTGGTTCTGGCAGCTATTTTTCAGGGATTTAAATTTGCAGATGTTATTCAGACAGTTTACAAAGGATTTGATACGAATATGGCATTTTGGATTGAAGAAACACCATCGAATGTCAGAGAGCTTTTTAATCGTGGAGGATTATATGAGCTTAGTGAGCCGGTCATTATATCCATTTTAGTATTCGTTTACATAGGTGCTTTAGATAAGATCGATGCTATGACCATCATTGTAAGCAGGGTATTTAGTTTCGCCAAAAAGAGAAGCACCGTAATCATTTCTTCCCTGATATCAGCAAGTATTACAAATGCCATGACCTCCAATCAATATGCTACAAGTTTTGTGGTAGGAGATGCCTTTGTCAAAGAATACGACTTGTTCAAAATACCCAGAAAAGTCTTATCCAGATCAGTAGAGGATTATGGGACGATGATCGAAAGTCTTGTGCCATGGACAACCACTTCAATATTTATTGTGGCTACACTTGGAATTTCATATGGTGATTACTGGCACTGGCAAATATTATCGCTGACAAATCTTGTTGTAGCCCCAGTATTGGCACTTACAGGTATTGGCTGTTTTTATAATGAAAGTGTTAACAGTATAAAAGAATAATATCAACATGAATAAGGACTGGAAAATTGAAACAATGATTTCCCACTATGCAGAGGAGAGAGAAAATTATGAGGGAGCAGTAGTTCCTCCGATTTTTCAAAATTCACTTTTTACTTTTGAAAATTGGGAAGCAATCGATAAAGCTTTTGACGATAGAATAAATACCAGTATTTATAGTAGAGGAAGAAATCCAGGTGTTCACATAGTAGAAAAAAAACTTGCTGCTTTAGCCGGCGGTGAAAAATCAAAGCTTTTCACCTCTGGAATGGCTGCTATTACCGCTGCCATAATGCATTTTTTAAATGCAGGAGACCACGTTATTGCATTGAAGAATATGTATGGACCGGCAAATAATTTGATTCATGTTTATTTAAAGCAAAAGATGGGTATAGAAAGTTCCTTTGTCTTCGGCACCGAGCTCAGTGACTTTGAAAATGCCATTCAAGAAAATACAAAGTTGATTTACCTCGAAAGCCCATCTTCAGCTGTTTTTAGCATTCAGGACATTGAGAAAGTTTGCAAGCTGGCCCATAAAAATGGGATAAAAACTATTATTGATAATACTTGGGCTACACCTATATTTCAGCAACCCTTAAAAATGGGTGTTGACCTGGAGGTTCATTCATGCTCTAAATATATTGGCGGGCATTCAGACGTTGTTGCAGGATTGGTCATAGGAAATGCCGCTGACATTGATAGCATAAGTGTAAATGAATTTGAGTTGCTAGGTGGAAAAATAGCACCTATTGAAGCTTGGCTGATCATGCGCAGTTTGCGTACGCTACCAATACGGATGAAAGCACATCAGGAACATGCCTTGGAGGTGGCTGAATATTTGGAAAACCACCCAAAAGTCCAGCAGGTGAGGTACCCTGGGCTAAAAGGTTTTTCGCAATATGAGCTTGCAAAAAAGCAAATGTCAGGATATAGTGGATTAATGTCATTTAAACTTGTATCCACCAATTTGGATCAGATAAAATTGTTCTTTAATAGTCTGGAGCTATTCATGATTGGTGTGAGTTGGGGAGGGCACGAGAGCTTGATTTATGCTCCTGCCATTAGCTATCTGAAGGAGATGAGTCCTCAGCAATTTGATGCGCTGGGTATTTCACTGGGAGATATGCGAATTTCAGTTGGTCTGGAAAATGTCGAAGATTTGATAGCAGATTTAGAGCAGGCGCTAAACAAAATTGGTTGATGAACTAACATTGAATTACTATTAAAAAAATCAATATGCAGCAGTGAATACATTTACAACATGAAAAATGAATTTTTACGTCACACTTTATCAGCGATATCATACCGTTTTCAAAAAGCAGTAAGAAATGCAAAATCGAATTTTGGAGCTTTTTATTTGGGCAAAGAGAGTCGAACTCCAGAGGAAGTTATCAGTCATATGCATCATGTATTATATGCCACAAGGATATTTATAGAGGGCGGAAAAACACAAATTGATCCACCAGAAAAGCTTGAATTTAATTTAGAGATTGCCAGATTTAATTTGGAGTTGAAAAAAACTGACGAATTGCTCAGCATTAAAGAAATCGAAATTAATTACACAAAAAAATTATTGCAAGGCCCTTTTGCGGATGTTTTGACGCATATTGGTCAAGTATCTATGTTGAGGAGGTTAAGTGGAGATCCAACCACTGGGGAAGATTTTTCATCTGCCCCAATAGAAACGGGAATAATCTAACAAACTGTAAGAAGGCATATATAATTTTGAATAAAAACCAAAAATTAAAAAAAAGTATGAGAAATATTATTGCAATCACATTCATGATATTAATTGCCTTGGGCTGTGAACAAAAGACTAAAAATTTGGCTACTACTCCAGCAGATAAATTAGATAGTAAATGGTGGAGTGAGCGACACTTTGATGTTATAGAAAAAAATAAATCAAACCCGAAGTTAATTTTAATTGGTAATTCAATATTTAACTCCCTTGATGACACACTCAAAAATCCTGTTTGGAAAAAATACATAAACAAGTATGATGCTGTAAACATGGGTTTTAGTGGAGATCGTACTGAGAATGTGATATGGCGATTGCAAAATGGAGAGATTGATGGAATTAATCCAGGCGTTGCTTTGCTGCTCATTGGCACAAATAACACAGATGGAAACCATTATCTCAGTGTTACCCAGCCTGAAGAACTGGCGGAAGGGATTTGGAAGATTTGCCAGATAATAAGAAACAAATTGCCTAAAACTCAAATATTATTATTGGGCATTTTTCCATATGGATATAAACCAAATAATAGAGATAATATAAATAAGGCTACCAACGAGATTATATCTGATTTCACCAATAGAGACAATTACATTCACTATCGGGACATTGGCAGCGTTTTCGTTGATGCAGATTCAAAAGTTAAAAAGTCCTTGATGCCAGATTTTCTTCATCCTAATTTGGGTGGATACCAACTTATGTTTGAGGCACTTGAATCTGATATTGAAAACTTAATGAACTAAAAATACTGATCAGTAGATTTAAGAATTTTGAAACAGAATAATTAATCGATGCCTTTGCTGGTCTTGCGACCAATATAAGGAGATGCTAAACCTTTATTTAAAGTGGTTTCTGTCTGCTACTTCGTCTTGCCGGACCTGTTCCGGTATCTGTCTGCTATTTGCAAGGATACAACGACAGCAACACCCACTTAAACCTCACAATATAACAAAACCAGGCTGTTATTTTTTTGGTGATTTGGTTATAATGTTTTTGTTTTCTGTTATCTGTAGGCAGACCCCGGAAGCGCGCGTCCGGAGAGGAAGGGTGTCCGGGGACATATGAGCTCCTCTTGTCGAACTATATATATCGGTTTTTATAGAACCTTTTGTTTTATATTTCGTTTATCGTAATATTGCAATAAACCAATATAGCATGGGACTAACGAAATCACATCATTTTAACGAAGAGCAAAACCAACTGGCTTTATTTTCAAAGGCATTTGCCCATCCAGCCAGAATTGCGATTATTCAACAAATAATTAATAATAAATCTTGCATAGTTGGGGAGCTTTCGGATACACTTCCATTATCGCAATCGACTATTTCACAGCATTTGAAAGAGCTTAAAAATATTGGTATTATAAAAGGTGAAATTGAAGGCCCGTCAGTATGCTATTGCATTAATGAGGTTAATTGGAATTATGCCAGAAATATGCTCACGAATTTTTTTTCGGAGATAGATCGTAATTGTTGTTAGTATATTGAAAAGTAGAAACTACAGGTAAATAAATTAAAGTAATTAAAATTTAAATATTGAATTATGAATTCAAGTGATGAAATAAAGAAAATGGTGAGAGAGAAATATGGTGAAATTGTAGTCAACGAAAAAAAACAAAAAGAAACGTCATGCTGCGGTCCAACATCAACTACATGTTGTGGTCCTGATGCGGATCTTACTTTATTTTCAGAGGATTACAGTAAATTAGACGGATATAATCCTGATGCAGATTATGGCCTTGGTTGCGGATTACCAACTGAATACGCAAATATTAAGAAAGGCGATACCGTGGTGGATTTAGGTTCTGGAGCTGGAAATGATTGTTTTGTCGCTCGTCAAATCACTGGTGAGTCCGGACACGTAATCGGTGTAGATATGACTCCAAATATGATAGACAAAGCAAGAGAAAATGCACAAACACTCAAGTTGCGAAATGTTGAATTTCGTTTAGGTGAAATAGAAAATCTACCCATTGTAAATGAACAAGCTGATGTAGTGGTGAGCAATTGCGTATTGAACCTTGTGCCTAACAAAAGTCAGGCTCTAAGCGAGACTTTTAGAATATTAAAAAGAGGGGCCCATTTTAGTGTGTCGGATATCGTTACTTACGATGAAATTCCAAGTGGGTTAAGAGAGGAGGCAGCCTTGTATGCCGGATGCGTTTCTGGAGCATTAATTAAAGATGAATATATAAACATAATTAAGCAAGCAGGGTTTGTAAATATAACTATTCATAAGGAAAGGAAAATTGATCTTCCAGATGAGATGTTAGCCAAATATCTCAATAAGGGTCAGGTTGAGGATTATAAAAATAAATTTAAAGGAATAGCAAGCATTTCCATTTATGCTGAAAAGCCATAATTGAAGATTTTAAATGATCAAATGTTATTTAATTTGGCTTGAAAATCCACCGTCTTAGACGGTGGTCATGTTCGTTTGGCTTTGTATGTATTTATTGAAATATATTTCGATTAATGTATATTTAGAAAAGTAGGGATATGTCAAAATCCGCCTTTGGGGATTATTGAAGAACACTTTCTCAGAAGGTGGTTTATTTTCGATTTGATAATTTAAATAAGTTAAATATTTTGTTTGAGAAACTCACACATACAATTGAATCTTTAATTGAAGAATTTGATAGCATTTCATCTGATCGCAAGGTGCTGTTAGATGAATTGAGTATCTATTTAAAGGAGAAAATCTTTTCCACTAAAAATGTCTGTCTTGTCTTTATTTGCACGCACAATTCTCGTCGAAGTCATTTGGCTCAGATATGGGCTCAGGCTGCATCCTACTATCATAAAATTGATAATATTCAAACATTCTCAGGAGGGACTCAGAAAACTTCATTTAATATTTCGGCAGTACTGGCGTTGAAAAAGGCAGGATTCAAAATAAAGACAGGTTCAGAAGGGAGAAACCCAAAGTACAAAGTACGATACGCCAAAAAGGTGGAGCCATTAATTTGTTTTTCTAAAACTTATGATAATATAAAAAATCCATGTCTGGGTTTTGTAGCAATTATGACTTGCTCTGATGCTGATGATGCTTGTCCAGTGATTGAGGGAGCTGAATATCGGACGTCTTTAGCCTATGAAGATCCAAAAATTTATGATGGAACGAACAAGGAAGAATCTGCTTACGAGGAAAGAAGTTTACAAATTGGGTTGGAAATGCTATATGTATTTCATCAACTGGCAAGGTTCAATGGAAAATAAGGATATCTCTATAATTATTGGTTATCTATATTTTTTTAACTTTTCTTCCAGTTCTTTAATGCGCGCTTCCAGATTTACCTTGCCAGTAATATCATTCTGAATTCCCAGTATTCCAATTTGATTTATTGGACGAATATTAAAGACTTTTTTATAAGATTCTATAATGCTCTTTTTGCCTCCAATGACGGCCTCAAACAAGTATCTTTCAGCACCTTTTTTCTTCACTTCAAGATCTTTCTTTTTCCATGAATCAGCTGTTTCTTTATCTACGATATCATAATCACTTGTGCCTATCAATTCAGAAAGATTTTTTCCATGAGCATCTGCCGCTTTCTGATTGGCAAGATACATGAGGCCATTGGCATCCTTAAGAAATATCTTTTGTGGTACTTCATTTAATATTTCCATAAACATGGCTTTATAATTTTCAGCATCAATCTCAATTTGTGCCTTACTATCATCGGCCTCTTTTTGTAATTTTTTAAGTTCTTTTAATTGAAAGTTTATACTTTTTTCATTTTCTGAAGCTTTTATTAGAAGTATTTCCACTTCTTCATGTTTGCGATCCTTTTGCTCTTGGGTGGCTTGGAGCTCCTCCATATTTTGTCTCATCTCTTCTTCCTGAGCACGCATTTCCTCTGCTTGTTGTTGCGATTGTTCAAGTAAAATTCTATTATTTTCGTTTCTTTTTATTGCTGTAATTGCAGATGTTATCATTTCAGACAATTTTTCAACAAATTTTATTTGATGATCTTCAAATGACTTTATGGAAGCAATTTCTATTACTCCAACTATTTCTTCATTTTGCCTAAGTGGAACAATTAATAGTTCTGTAGGATTGGCATCGCCTAATCCTGAAGTAATGCTAACATAATCATCAGGAATATTTTTTATGAGTGTTGTTTCTTTTTCCAAAAAGCATTGCCCTACTAGTCCTTGACCAATTTCTATTCTTTTTTCAAGAAACTTTTTTCTTTGATAGGCATAACAACCCATCAGCTCCAAATATTTATCATTTTCATCAAGGTCATTTAAGAAAAATAACCCTCCTTGTTGAGCGCCAATGTAATTGATTACACCTGAAATTAGAACATCTGATAATTTGCTAAGCTCAGATTCATATTCTCGTATCAATTTCGAAAATTTTGTCAATCCATCTGTGGTCCAGGATCGTATATCTGCAGCATTTTTTGCATCAGACAATTGAACTTTAAGATTCATAAGTTCACCTGATATGGTGTTTTTATTCAATTCAGTAACCTTTTTATCCATACCATCCCATTCGATATTATAATTACCGCTTGTGATATTATTGATGAATTCAGATGTTTTTTTAAGGTTGTTGACAAGTGAATTGATGATAGAATTTTCATCTTGGATATTGGCGTCTTTTCCATTATTAAACAGGTTGCTCTTGTTGCTTTCAACTATTCTACTAAAAACTTCTTTTTTGAAGTTATCGCCTTTTAATATTTTTTGATAAACAGCAACTAATATCGGGACTGAGAGAAGGATTAAAATAATCTGCAATGCAAGAATTAAATTGATTGCTTTTTTATATTCTGATCTACCATTGTGACTCAATTCATCAATATATCTATTTGAATCTACTACAAAAGGATAAAATTTTTCCCAGGCATCGTTTCCTCTATCTTCTTCAAAAATTAAAATGGCATCATCTATTTTTCCGGCGTTACAAAGATCAACCATAAGTTGACAGGTCTGCATATATTGTATAATACCATCTCGAGCTGACTTCATATTGTTGATATCATATCCGATCTTTGCAAGATTGTTTTTAAGTTGATCCAGATTATCGAGATAGGCAGTTTTCGCATCTATATATGGCTCAAGTAATTGCTGGGTTGATTTAATAATATATGCCCTCACACCCATGTCCGCTAACCTAATGTGATTGTCCATCAGATTAAGACCATCTCTGATATCTTGAATTTGATGTTGTACATCAGCGTTTTTTATTATTGTACTTCTATAATATATGACAAGAACGACATTAACACAGACAATGATAATCAAAAACAAAAGAGTCAACCTCAAGCCTTTCTTTTGCATTAATTGCTTCAAATAATCTTTCATCATAAAAATATGGGCTCTTTCATTTTGTGAAAGTGGAATTAGTTCTACCAAGCAAAAATCTATCTTTTAAAAATGAATTAAAACTACAATTAGGCACATTTATTACAAGTAATGTTATTGTACTTTTATAAGAGCAATGGAAAGAACTGATATAATGACATTGAGAGGATTAAATTTAATACTGGTCAGTTGACATATGCTCTTGTATAAATTAATAGTGCTTTTTTTATGTGACTAAATTATAATTTTTAATATTGCATACATGGCTAAAACAAATTACATTTTTCATCATTTTGCATTTTTACCACACACGTCTTTATTAAATAATTAAATCAAATCTTATGGTACAAGGAACAATACTGGAAACTATTGAC
>CAYREN010000059.1:0-15368 GCA_964423255.1 uncultured Roseivirgaceae bacterium
TTGCGGCGCAGGAAATATTTGATCGCATCCCTGCAAAAGAGATTATGGAGACTTTAAAAAATGATATTGCAGAAGGAACAAAAATTATCCCAGACATTGGTGAGGTGGGATTTATCAATCATCATGCAAAAAATGAGTATTCCTTTTATCTTGTGATTGGTGGCAAAAAGAAAGATTTATCAGATATAAATATTTTTGATCCAAATTCCATAGCCGAAGCTATTATTGGAGATATGTTGTAATTGAATTATCATTGACTTAATAAGGAAAGGATAAAAATCCCTTCCTTTTTTAGCAAAACATAGAGGAACGATTTACTATCATCCTTTTTTTCTTATCTTTCTGAAATAAATCACTAATAATCCATAACCCAAAATGAAAAATTTCTTCAAAAATTCAATTCTTTTAGCAGGTTCTTTTTCAATTCTAATTCTTTTCACTGGAATGAATCTTCCTTTAAAAGAGAAAGTTGGTATTGGTGCAAAAGTGCCCAAAAAGGCTGATGTTCTTTTTGATGGAACTCGAAAAATGCTTGATGAGAAATGGACATACTGGGAAGGGCCAAGATTTTCTTCTGAGTTGCCTATGAAATGGGAAATCGTAGATGATCCTGTTGACAATGGCACAGTTGTAAACAGCAATGACCCAAATGCCAAAGGCGGAAAATATGGGTCAGCTGATATAGTAACAAAAGCAAAATACCGTGATTTTAGACTTCATGTTGAGTTTCTTATCGAGAAAAAAGGAGGTAATAGTGGCCTTTATCTTCAAAATCGTTACGAGATTCAAATTCTTGACGGTGACAAAACAAAACATGGATTGGGAGCTGTGATTAATGAAACTCAATCACCTTATCATGTTTATAAAGGCTTGGGAAAATGGAACGCATATGACGTCAAATTTCGTGCAGCGAGATTTGAGAATGGCCAGCGCACCGAAAAGGCTATGGTTACAGTATACTTCAATGGACAAAAAGTGCATACAAATGTGCTAATCAACCAAGTATGGGGCGGAGCAAATTCAGGCTTGGATGGAGGAAATGATGAGGGAAAAGGAATTACAGATACACCTGGCGGGATAAAACTTCAAGCTGAAGGGCATGATGTACTTTACAGAAATATCTGGATTCAGGAGTTGGACCTAAAAAAAGCGGATACCAATTTTTAGATTTCAATCATATATATTATAAACGTAGGAGTTATTTGATTTAGCCTAATTGTTTAATACTTCATGCATTGTAGAACCTAAATCTGCTGGGGACTCGACAACGTGAATTCCACATTTTTTCATTATTTTCATTTTTGCTTCTGCCGTATCTTCAGCACCTCCAATTATAGCTCCTGCATGTCCCATTCTTCTGCCAGGAGGGGCGGTTTGACCAGCAATAAAACCAACCACTGGCTTCGTGCCATTTTCTTTAATCCAATATGATGCCTCAGATTCCATGCTTCCTCCTATTTCACCAATCATAATGATTCCTTTCGTCTCTGGATCTTCCATCAACAGTTTGACAGCGTCTTTAGTAGTTGTACCAATAATGGGGTCACCACCGATACCAATGCAAGTAGACTGCCCCAATCCGGCTTTTGTAATTTGGTCAACAGCCTCATAGGTAAGTGTTCCGGATCTGGAGACTATACCAATAGTTCCTTTTTTATGGATAAATCCAGGCATTATTCCTACTTTAGCTTCTCCCGGTGTGATTACTCCAGGACAATTTGGCCCAATTAGTGTAACATCCTTATACTTAATTTGGTCCTTAACCATCATCATATCCTTAATAGGAATACCCTCAGTAATGGCAATAACCACTTTAATCCCTGCATCTACAGCTTCCAGAATGGCATCTGCAGCAAATGGCGGCGGCACAAATATTACACTGACATTGGCACCTGCTTCTTCAACTGCTTCACTTACTGAATTAAATACTGGTTTATCCAAATGAATTTGCCCCCCTTTTCCAGGAGTTACCCCACCAACAACATTGGTGCCATATTCTATCATTTGCTGTGCATGAAAAGTTCCTTCAGACCCAGTAAAACCTTGTATAATTATTCTCGATTTTTTATTGACTAATACGCTCATTCAATTTTTTATTTGATAGCAAAAATATAATAATATGACACCATAGCAAAAGTTTTAAACTCATATACTAGTTATTAGATTTGAGGTAATTCGTAAAAGTTAAATTGTAGTATTTTCTTTATTATAATTTATTGATCTATTATGAAATTTATTAGAAAATCGACAAAATTAAAATTGCATAAAATAATTCTCGAATATTTGAGTGGGCAATTTACTTTCGGGTAGAAAGCCCTCCCCCCGCTGGTTCTGCCTACGGGTTTTTTATGTCTAAATTTTATCTCCTTTCACTTTTAATTCATAGTCCTTCGCTGTGATCACAGCTTGTAAGCTGACATGCCAACTAAAAATTAGTTTGGTATATTTGTAGAGGCTGAAAGGCCGCCACCGAAGGGTTTGATTTATCAAGATCTCCGGATCTTTTTATTTAATAGCTAACTACTGCGCAAATGAAAGATACTGTTTTTATCCTTGGTGCTGGAGCTTCTATGCATTACGGGTTGCCTTCAGGTAAAGGTCTTATTAAGATCATACTTTTAATTACGCATCCAAATATAGCTAATCACAAAACATTAAATGCAGATGAATTATCTGTGTTTAGTAAAGAAGAATTTACAGAAAATTTTATTGCACTAAGATATCGTTTCTTAGTATCTGGAGGATTCTCGGATGAAGAGATTAGTAAATTTAGAAATGCGTTAAAGGGGTCAAAACAACTCTCAATTGATACGTTCATTAGAAATCGACCTGAATTTGAAGCTATTGGTAAGCTCTCTATCACAATTGCATTATCAATCTTAGAGAATCCTAAGCGAGTTATCGAAGATGTTGAAGATGTTAAAGATAATTGGTATGAAAAAATATGGCACTCATTTGGTTCCAGCTTTGATGATTTTAAGAGCAATGATTTGGCTTTTATCACTTTTAATTATGATAGAAGCCTTGAGTTTTTTTTAAGTTCTGCCTTGTCTCACTCCTTTAATTTTAACCAATAGTGAATTGATGAATGAATTAAAGCAAATTCCAATAACTCATGTTTATGGAAGCTTAGGAGGTATATTAAAAGATGAACCTAATTATTTTCCGTTTGGATCAGACAAGTCTGTTAAGATAGATTTGTATAATGAAGCAGCTAATCGCATCTCCACATTACATGAATTTATAAATTCTGATACTGACCAACAAATCAAAACTACTTTGGCATATGCTGAAAAAATCTATTTTCTCGGATTTGGTTATCATAAAGAAAACATGAAATTATTGAATTTGAAAAATAGCAGTAATAATACTATCATTGGCACATCTTTTGGCTTTAATGAAAGGGAAAAATCCGGTTTGATTAAAAGATATCCTTTTATTAAAAGTCTTGAAATTGAAAAGAATTTAGACTTTATCAAGAATTTTGTATCCTTGTAAAAGTGCAATTTTATAGATGGGATAAACTGACTATTCAAACACCCTTTTTCCAGAGTTCAAATTGTATTCGAAAACACTAAAAAAAGGTGCCGTTTAGTTTTCCCGATTATACCTGTATGCAATAAATGCCACTTTCTAATCGGAAAGTTTTTCGCCTTTTTAGAAATTTATTTTCGCCAGTGAAGTAATTCCAGATTTTATACTACCAGCAAAAAAAGTATCAGCCAACTAAGGGAGTTTTTAATATCGCCAAGTTTGACTTAATTTATTTTTGTCAAATCACTTCATCTTTTCCAATAGCCACTTTTTTTTCATTACCCATTGTTCAGGGTATGTCCAGTGACCGGTATCTTGAAATATTTGTAATTCCTTTGGTGCATTTAAAACATTATAAGCAGCATACATAGAAGTTGGTGGGCATGTAGTATCATTGAAACCCCAGGAATATAAACCAGTTTGTGTAACTTGTCTTGCAAAATTTACAACATCATAATACAATGCAGTTTCAATCATATCATCTTTTAAAAAAGAAGAATCTCTTGGATTAAACATATGAGGCCACCCTCCGGCCCTACCCTTGAGATATCCGCTAAGATCGCTGAGCGCAGGGTAAAATGCTGCTAAATATTTTATTCTTTTATCCAAACCTGCTGTGACAATAGAAAGTGCCCCACCTTGACTACCGCCTGTCACGGCTAAATTTTCCCCATCATATTCTGGTAAACTTGTGATGAAATCTACAGCTCTTACACAACCCAGATACACCCGTTTATAATAATACTTATCCTTGTTGTCAAGATTCATTACCCAATACCCATCAAGTGCGCCATGTCGAAGATTGTTGTAAACATAGCTTTCCATGGTCACAGGTATGCCATGAATCCCAATCTGAAAAGTAATAAACCCTTCTTCGGCCATGTCAATATCTCCGTTATAAGGTCTTATTCCTGCTCCGGGTACCGCTAAAATTGCTGGATAATTACCATCTTTTTTTGGTTTGCATAAAATTCCATAAATGCGAGATCCAATTTTATAATTTTGGATGCTCACATGATAAACATTTACCTTTTCTGTACAACGTTCCGGGAGCAAGGTCATTTGCACCTCCATAGGGATTTTTTTATTCTCTTCCATTGCAGATTCCCAAAATGAACTAAAGTCATCGGGAAAAGTGGTTGTTGGCTTTATCTGTTCTGGTGAAAAAGCAGCTGTTGCCAGATTGCTGTATTCCTTTCCATCAATTGTCACGAATACTTTACAACGCAAAAATCCTGGTGTTTTCATTGTACCTCCCTTGATAATTGTTTCGCTGCGTTTCAGGGTTATAGTATTTTCAATTACAGGATCCATTTTTTCTGGACCTATCAAATATTTAATTTCAATATCATTTATCGGATTGCCATATTCCAATACACTTACATGAAATCGTACCTGTTCGCCAACATTGTACCTCCAATCCTGGTGATCTGGTGCAATGTTGATTTTAATTAACTCTTGCCTGGGCTGGGCGATAAGCAATTGAAATTGCAAAGAAACAACAGCCAGCACAATGGAGATTATACCTGGATACTTTTTAGATAGATTCATCATATTTCTATTTGTATAAAATTTAAAATGGAAAATAATACTTTTTACCATGGAATTCTAACAAGTTTAAATTGACATTATTAGCTCTTCAGATAATGATGTCTCTTATCCTGTCATTTTGGATAATCAAACTAAACAACAACATTTACGATTTTCCTGGGAACTACTATTACTTTTTTAGGATTTTTACCGTCCAGCCATTTTTTTACTATTCCATTTTCCAGCACTTCCAATTCAATTTCTTTTGGATTTTTATCAAGTGGAAATTTTATTTTTGTTCGCATTTTTCCATTTACCATAATTGGAAACTCATGCTCATCCTCCTTGATAAAATCTACATTAAACTCTGGGTATTTAGAATAAATTATACTTTCATCGTGTCCCAACTTTTCCCATAGCTCCTCAGAAATATGCGGAGCAAACGGCGATAATACCACAAGAAGTTTTTCAAGAATTTCCCTTTTATGGCATTTCAACTGATTGAGAGTATTTACACAAATCATAAATTCGCTTACAGAAGTGTTGAAGGAAAGATTTTCTATATCTCGCTCAACCTTTTGAATGGTTTTATGTAATATTTTATGTTCCTCAGCCTTGGCTTTTTCATCAGATACAATGAAGTTGCCATTTACGTCAAAAAACAAACTCCAAAGTTTTCGTAAAAATTTTGCAACGCCGTCGATACCATGGGTATTCCAGGGTTTTGATAGCTCTATTGGGCCAAGAAACATTTCGTACATTCTCAAAGTATCGGCACCATACTTTTCTATTACATCATCTGGATTTACAACATTGTACCAGCGTTTTGACATTTTTTCTACCGCAAATCCACATTTGAATTTTCCATCTTCCAGTTCAAATATTGAGTCTTTATAATCAGGCATCCATTTTTTAAATGCCTCGATGTTAAGTATGTCGTTATTTACAATATTTACATCTACGTGAAGTTCCAGCACATCTTTTCCTTCTTTTAATCCAGCACTAATAAATTTATTCTCGTCTTTTAATTTATATATAATACTTGACCTGCCCTGGATCATTCCTTGATTGACGAGTTTTTGAAATGGCTCTTCATGGAAGACATGGCCTTTGTCAAATAAAAACATATTCCAAAACCTGGAGTAAAGCAAATGTCCTGTGGCATGTTCCGTACCACCAATATAGAGATCTACGGAATTCCAGTATTTTACAGCTTCAGAACTTACCAGTTCATTTTCATTATTTGCATCCATATATCTGAGAAAATACCAACTTGACCCAGCCCAGCCTGGCATGGTGGTTAGTTCATAATTGTATTTCTCTTTGTAAAGCCAGTCTTTTGCCCTGCCTAATGGAGGGTCGCCCGCTTCAGTCGGAAGATACTCATCTACTTTTGGTAATTCGAGAGGTAATTCATCCTTTGGGATCAAATGTGGAATTCCATCTTCGGTGAAATAAACAGGGACAGGCTCACCCCAATATCGCTGTCTGCTAAATACTGCATCCCGAATTCGATAATTAACTTTTGCTTTTCCAAAGCCTCCCTGTTCTGCGTGGTCTGTTGTGGCTTTTACAGCATCTTTAGAACCCATACCAGTTATAAATCCCGAATTGATCATTTTTCCATGTTTGATATCAGTCGGATCATCAAGTTCTTCTGTACCGGCTATAACTTTTATAATAGGCAAGTTAAAATGAGTCGCAAATCTAAAATCTCTATCATCGGCAGATGGAACCGCCATTACCACACCAGTCCCATACCCTGCCAAAACATAATCGGCTATCCAAAGTGGAACTTTTTTATTTGTAAAAGGATTTACCACATAAGTTCCGGAAAATACACCCGAAACAGTTTTTACCTCTGTCATTCGTTCTCGTTCCGACCTCTTTATGGCTTTTTTTACATAATCATCAACTTCCTGTTTGCGATCTGGCGTAGTCAGATCATCAATCAATTCATGTTCAGGAGCCATCACCATATAGGTGACACCAAATATTGTATCTGGTCTGGTAGTAAAGCATGTTAGTGTAACATCCTTGTCAACCACCTTAAAATCCAGTTCACAACCATATGACTTACCAATCCAATTGGTTTGCATATCCTTCATAGATTCAGACCAATTTAATTTTTCCAGATTTCCTACCAACCGATCTGCATAGGCAGTAATTCTCATCATCCACTGACGCATTTTTTTACGTTCGACAGGATATCCACCTCTCTCGGAAAATCCGTCCTTTACTTCGTCGTTGGCAAGTACAGTTCCCAATTCGGGGCACCAGTTTACAAGAGCATCAGCTGGGTAAGTGAGGCGATAGCTGAGTAATATTTTTGCCTTTTCTGGTTCAGATATTTTTTTCCAATAATCAGCATCAAACAAAAGTACATCCTCATCACAAACAGAATTTAATTTTTTGTTACCTTCTTTTTCAAAAATGGCTATAAGGTCATCAATAGATTCAGCCCTTTCAGAATCATTGTTGAACCAGCTGTTAAACAATTGAGAAAATATCCATTGTGTCCATTTGTAGTATTTGGGATCACAAGTTTGTACTTCTTTGTCCCAGTCGTACGAAAGTCCAATACCTTTAAGCTGTTCTTTATATCTAATAATATTTTCTTCGGTGGTAATTGCCGGATGTTGGCCGGTCTGGATGGCATATTGCTCTGCAGGTAGACCGAATGCGTCAAATCCCATAGGGTGCAAAACATTAAAACCTTTGTTCCTTTTGAATCTTGAAACAATATCTGAGGCTATATACCCCAATGGGTGGCCAACATGAAGCCCAGCTCCGGAAGGATAAGGGAACATATCCAAAACATAAAATTTTTGCTTATCCGGGTTTGTTTTAGCACTAAAGACTTTGTTTTTCGCCCAGTATTGTTGCCACTTTTGTTCTATCTCTTTGTGTTTGTATTCGGCCATTATCAACTAATTACATATAATTTAAAATTGCAGAAAATTTTCCTGTTATGGATTATTCTACTACCTACAGCTTGCTCGCCAATCTGACGACAGTCTTCCCAAAAAACATCAGACAATGCTTGTTCCTTTTGATTTTAGGGGTGCAAAATTAGTTAAAAGGTACGTCCTATGAAAAGAAATGAACAAATGTTGGTGACGGCTTGCTTAATAATTATTTTTAGAAAAAAATTTTAAGATATGATTGACAAACTAACAAGCAAGAAAAGTAAAATTTGTGTGGTGGGACTTGGGTATGTAGGATTGCCCGTTGCGCTGGAATTTGCTCGAAAATTTAATGTCGTTGGATTTGACATCAACCAGCAAAGGGTAGAATTGATGCAGAAAAGCATCGACCCGAGTAATGAATTAGAACCTTCTGAATTTGAAGGATGCGACATTGTCTTCACTTCCAATCCAGAAGATATTAAAGAATGCATATTTTTTGTTGTTGCAGTACCAACACCAATAAATGAACATAAAAACCCCGATTTGAGACCTTTGATTGGTGCCTGCAAAATTGTAGGTAGCGTACTGAAAAAAGATGATATTGTAGTCTTTGAATCAACAGTTTATCCAGGATGTACGGAAGAAGATTGTGTACCTGTGCTGGAAGAAGAATCAGGTTTGAAATTTGGAAAAGGTTTTACAGTGGGGTATTCTCCTGAAAGGATTAATCCTGGAGATAAAGTGCACACGCTCACAACCATTACCAAAGTAGTAAGTGGAAGTGATGCAGCTACGCTCAAAATAGTTTCTGGAATTTATAGTATTATAATTGACGCAGGTGTCCACGAAGCTAGTTCTATAAAGGTTGCGGAAGCAAGCAAAATCATCGAAAATACCCAGCGTGATCTCAACATCGCCTTGATGAATGAGTTGTCTCTCATCTTCAAGAAAATGAATATCAACACATTTGAAGTACTAGATGCTGCGGGGACAAAGTGGAATTTTCTTAAATTCTTCCCCGGTTTGGTAGGAGGGCATTGTATCGGAGTAGATCCTTATTACCTTACCCATAAAGCCATGCAATTGGGATATTTTGCCAAAGTAATAACCTCTGGTCGAAACATCAACGATGCGGTTCATACACAAATTGGTAAAGAAATTGTTCAATATTTGATTGAACAAGACAAGTCCTTGAAGCGAATGAAAGTGCTGGTTATGGGAGTTACTTTCAAAGAAAATGTAAGTGATATTCGCAATTCTAAAGTTCCGGAATTGATAAAAGAATTATTGGAGTTTAGTATAAATATTGACGTAATAGATCCATTTGCTGATCCAAAAGAATTTCATGATGAATATGGCATAAAGCTAACAAATGGCCCATCAGAAATATACGATGCGGTGGTAATGGCTGTAAATCATTCGCAATACCAGCAACTTGACGAGGCATATTTCAAAGAACTTATGGGAGGCCAGGGAATGATCTATGATGTTAAAGGTGTTTACAGAGGTAAAATTAAGGACTTGAAATATTTGAGTTTGTAAGGAATCGTCATTGATAAATAAATCTACAAATATTGTTTTCCATAATCGCGAGCTAATCCGATTTCTGGCATTGGCATTTGCTATACTTTTGGCATGGGTATTACTTTCTGTCTTTTTCCCATCCTTCATTGGGGATATGCATTACTTTATTATCAAACCTCAGGCTGATATCAGCGCATATTTTTTAAGATCGTTTGGATATAATATTGCACAGGAGTATATGGTTGGCGGATGTGAAGCGAGCATAATTTTTGTTAGCTATGGAAATATTTGCGTTGGAACTGGCTGTAGTGGACTGGAGCTTTTTTTACTGTTTTTTGGATTTATTGCTTTAATGAAAGGAAGACTGAAAGATAAGCTTTGGTTTGTCCCTTTGGGCATTACAGGCATATTTGTATTAAATATCATGCGAATAATTGCTTTGTGCATTATCTATTATTACCATCCTGACTATCTGGATTTTAATCATAAATACACTTTTGTCATCATCGTTTATGGAGCTATATTTGGACTTTGGGTAATATGGGTTAATAAATTTGCTAATCTAAAAAGCAGTAGCAAATAGAACTCAATCTATTTAATGCTGTTTAAATAAACTTCAAATTGGCAGGCAGAAAGATTAGATTAATTGCTATACCGAAATTACAGTGATTGCAAATAACAAAAATGAAAAAGTACACTTTTGTGGTTCCTCTAATTTTCATCCTCGTAATTGCTTACTGGAGATATACCTATATCATCAATCCGAATTTCCAGGGAGAGCAGATGATAGTAAATATTAGATACTTAAAATTTTCCCAAATTTCATTAAGTTCTTTTATCACAATCAGATCAATTGTCATTTACTGGATACTCTTTTTTATTGGAAATATCGCACTTTATTTTACGATATTTGGTTGGTCTGAAAAAGTAAAATCTATAATAGGACTGTATTTGCTTATTAGTTTTGTAAGCGCATTATTTTTTACATTTGATATCTTTTGGTTCAGGTCATCATTCTTTTTTAGTCTGGCAGCAATTCTAAAAAACTTTATCTTAAGCCCATTATTTACTGCCGTAACCTATTTAATGGTATCCTACTTTCAGTGGTTTGAAAAACCTTTATAAACCCATATATTCAGAGTACGCGGGATAAAAAAATAATTTATTAAATAAAACCGCTTTACAGTTGTTTTATTTTAATGTTTCGATACCAGACCGGGTGACCATGATCTTGCAGTACAATTTTTCCTTTTTTATATGTTCCGAAATCTGGCCAAAAAGTAAATTTTGTATCGGCAATTAATGCTCTCCAATGATCATCCCACAATATTGTTTTGTGCAATTTCCTTCCATTCATGATGACTTCAAGCGAATTGTTGCTAACAATAATTTCCAATTGATTCCAGTCATTCAAAATTTCAAGATCTCTTGGGCCAGCAACTAGGCCATACAAATCACCTACACAATTTAAATCTTCATTGCAGTTTCTTTGTTCCATGATTTGAATCTCCGGACCAGTTTGCCAAGGATAATCATGCTCGGGAAGTTCTTTTACAAATATCATGACTCCACTATTGCTTGGAGAACTAACCTTCCAATCTAATTTTAAATGAAAATTTTCATATTCTTGATCAGTTGCTAAATCACCACCATTAACTGCTTGTGTCAAATCTCCAGCACCAGGTACGGGTGTTATCATTATTTCTTTTGGGTTCAGATATAATACGCCATCATTTGTTACCTCCCATGCTGAACCATTACTTTTGTTATTGTAAATATGCCATCCGAATTTTGTTTTGCCATCAAATAATGACTCCCAGCTATTTTTATCTCCATCAATTGGGGAGGCATTTTTAATGGTGTTGGAATTGGGATCACTTTTCTTCTTATTGCCCTGGCATCCCAAAAAGAATACTGAAAACAAAATAACAATAGTTATAATTTTCATAATGGAAATTGTATTAATTGTGATTTGACTTCAAGTTTGAAATCAATTATACTTTTGCCTCACTAAATCATTCATCAATAAGGCCAGGGCGTCGGTCTTTCGTCCGTTGAATAGATTCGTTATGCCTCCACTCTTCAATTTTCGAAGCATGTCCTGAAAGCAATATTTCAGGTACCTTTAGCCCTCGATAGTAAGCTGGCCTTGTGTAAACAGGTGGTGCAATGAGATTGTCTTGGAATGAATCACTCAAGGCGGAAGTTTCATCAGATAGCACACCAGGAATCAAACGGATGATTGAATCAGAGAGAACAATTGCCCCTAACTCACCTCCGGATAATACATAGTTTCCAATGCTTATTTCTTTGGTCACCAAATGCTTGCGAACCCTTTCATCAACACCTTTATAATGACCGCAAAGCAATATCAGATTGTTGCACAACGAAAGTTTGTTAGAAATAGATTGGTTGAGCATTTCACCATCTGGGCTTAGGTATATGATTTCATCATAATTTCTTTCCGATTTTAATTTAGATATACATTTATCAATTGGTTCAACCATCAATACCATTCCCGCTCCACCTCCATATTGATAATCATCCACCTGCCGCTGCTTGTTGATAGAATAATCACGCAAATCATGAATATGAATCTCTACTAATTTTTTATCCTGTGCCCTTTTCAAAATTGAATGATTGAATGGGCTTTCAAGAAGATCTGGCAGGCATGTTATAATATCTATTCTCATAATCTATTCTTAGAGATAAATTTCTAATAAACCCTCAGGCAGAGAAACATATACTTCCCTTTTTTTATGATCAGCCCGATTGACAATATTATCAAAAATAGGAATCAGAACTTCTTTTTCCTGATATTTCATAGAAATAAGATCTTGCTTTCCTCTGGTGAAAATATTTTCAATTGTCCCAAGCGTTCCTTGTAGATGATCTACAATTTGATAACCGATTACTTCATGATAGTAAAATTGGTTATTGGCTAATTTGGGAAGTCGCTCAATTGGGAGAAAAAGTGAACACGAATTTAACTCAGCGGCCTCTTGAATAGAATTGACGTCTTCCAGAATTAGAATGCCCTTTGTGCCACTTAATTGAAATGAAGAAATAAAAAATGGAATCAAGTTATCGCCAATTCGGACAATCACTGATTCCATTTTATTGTATTTCGTTGGATCATCAACATCCAACTGAATATTTACTGCTCCCTTTAGTCCATGTGGTTTGAGGATATAACCTATTTCAAAGTAATCGTCAAGTTGCATGGTAAAGAAAGATTATTTTTTCTCGTCTTCCTTTTTTTCTTCAACTGGAGCATCAACTTTTTTTGCTTCTGGTTCTTCAGCTTCCGCCTTTTCAACCTTAACCTCTTCCACTTTCTCTTCAGTTTTTGCTTCTACTACCGGTGCTTCCTTTTTTTCTTCAGCAGGAGATTCTTTTGATTCAACTACCGATTCATCAGTTGCATTTGCTTTTGCATCTTCAACCTTTTCTTCGGTTTTAGCTGGTTCAGCTTTATCATCTGCTTTGGTCTCTTCAGTTTTAGTTACCTCTTCAGCCGCAGCTGCACTTGGTTTATCAACTGTTTCTGCTACTACAGGAGTTTCCTCAACAGAATTCTCTTCTGCAGGAGTTTCAGGGGCTTCCTCAACAGGAACTAACGCCGCCAACTTTTTCTTTAGTGCTTCAGCCTTAGCTTCATTTACTTTTTTCTCAGCCTCTAATCTTGCCTTGGCTTCATCTGCTTTTATCTTAGCCAAAGAATCAATATTTCCTGATATTTCCGCTTCTTTAACTTTTTGCCAATCTGCAAATTTACTATCAGCTTGTTCCTGTGTAATAGCTTCTTTTAATACGCCAATCTGCAAATGTTTTTTAAGCATGATGCCTTTGTGAGAAAGAATTCTCCTTGCGGTATCTGTGGGTTGAGCACCTTTCATTAACCAATCCAAAGCTTTGTCTTCATTGATGACAATTGTTGCTGGATTTGAAAGAGGGCTATAAGTACCCAATTTTTCAATGATTCTACCATCTCGTGGTGATCTGGCATCTGCTACGATCACGTCGTAGGTTGCCATTTTTTTGCGTCCTCGACGCGCTAATCTAATTTTTACTGCCATTTACTTTTTTGTTAATTAATTTATGGAACACGTCCATTGTAAAAAGGTGTGCAAAAATAATGGAAAATACTTAAAAAGTAAACGCCTTATGGGAAATCTTATCCATTTCAAAACTTATTGTAAATGGAGGAGGCTGGAGTAGCAATTTCTCAAAAAACATAAATTGATGAAATAATATCTTTTGATAGGTACTATTTGTGTAGAAATAATACTACTTCATCAGTCATTTGTAAAATTGAAAAGTGTAATAATTGAAAGTAACTACTCGGATTAACACAATAATTATATTTTTTTTCATATCTACAAATCTTATATAATTGCTAAAACGGTTTTACAATTATATAAGTAAATAATAAATTGATACCTTTGAATTCTAAATACAATTTCCTATGGATAAATTTTCTTATATCTCAAACGCAGATGTGGGTTTCATTGATGACTTATACAAGAAATACATTTCTGATCCAAACTCAGTGGATATTAGTTGGAAGCGATTTTTCGAAGGTTTTGAATTTTCCCAGAATAATATTGACCTGAAAAACACCAATAAAAACATTGAAAAGTCAGAAGGGATATCGTTAAAGGAACTCGGAGTTAGAAATTTGATCCATTCTTATAGAAGTAGAGGTCATCTCAAGTCTGATACAAATCCAGTTCGCCAGAGAAGAAAACATAATGTACTACTAGAATTGACAGATTTTGGGCTGTCAAATGAAGACCTAAATGTAGAATATGAATATGAGGTTGGGCACTCAATGGGTCTTGGTAAAGCAAAACTCAAAGATATTTTTGAGGCTTTAAAAAAGGTTTATCTTGGACCCATAGGATTTGAATTCATGCACATAAGAAACCATGAAGTAATAGATTGGTTTAAAGATAAAGCTGAAAGAATATTTTTAAATTTCAATCCTGAAAATGACGAAAAAAGACGCATTTTAACGAAACTTAACGAAGCTGTTGTATTTGAAAACTTTCTTCACACAAAGTATATTGGTCAGAAAAGATTTTCACTGGAAGGTGGAGAGAACACGATTCCTGCTTTAGATAAAATAATCAGGAATGCCATATCGTATGATATCGAAGAAGTGGTAATAGGAATGGCACATCGAGGTCGATTAAATGTATTGGCCAATATCATGCAAAAGACATACGAAGAAATATTTAATGAGTTTGAAGGTACCGCCGTTCCTGATATGACCATGGGGTATGGAGATGTGAAGTATCATCTAGGGTATTCCAGTAAATATAAAGATGAAGATGGGAAAGAAATATATCTTAAGCTTGCTCCAAACCCATCACATCTAGAAGCAGTTGATCCTGTGGTACTTGGATATACCAGGGCACAAATTGATGATGAATACAAGGGCGACCTTAAGAAAGCGTTGCCTGTACTTATTCATGGCGATGCAGCCATTGCCGGTCAGGGGATTGTTTATGAAATTACTCAAATGGGCTCACTGGCTGGTTATACGACAGGTGGGACAATTCATTTTGTGATCAACAATCAAATGGGGTTCACCACAGATTATGATGATGCAAGATCAAGCATATATTGTACAGATATAGGAAAAATTGTTGATGCTCCTATACTTCATGTAAATGGTGACGATGCAGAGGCTGTAAATTTTTGTTCTCAGCTTGCGGTAGAATATCGACAAAAGTTTGGCAAAGATATATTTATTGATTTGTTGTGCTATCGAAGACATGGGCACAATGAAAGCGATGAGCCAAAATTTACTCAGCCTAAATTATATAATGTCATTGCCAAGCATCCCAATCCAAGAGAGGTATA
>CAYREN010000059.1:15468-17999 GCA_964423255.1 uncultured Roseivirgaceae bacterium
GCCTTGACAACATTGCCAGAAGGTTTTAAACCTATAAAGCAAATTGAAAAGCTTTTGAAAGAACGAAAAGCTAATTTCTTTGAAAAAAAGATACTAAACTGGGCTGATGCAGAATTACTGGCTTATGGTTCATTACTTCTCGATCGTAAAATTGTAAGGATATCTGGTCAGGATGTAAAAAGAGGAACTTTTTCTCATAGGCATTCTATGGTTTTTGATGCAGATACAAATCAACCATATTGTTTCTTATGCAATATCGAAAAAGGTCAAGAAGAGTTTAAAATATATAATTCATTATTATCGGAATTTGGTGTGCTGGGTTTCGAATATGGTTATGCTATGGCTACCCCCAATGCACTGGTGGTATGGGAGGCGCAATTTGGTGATTTTGTTAATGGCGCCCAGGTAATGATTGACCAGTTTGTTGCAAGTGCCGGAACCAAATGGCAAAGAATGAACGGTATAGTTATGCTCCTACCCCATGGATATGAAGGTCAGGGCCCCGATCATTCAAGTGCGCGACCAGAGCGCTTTTTGGAGCTTGCAGCTAACTATAATATTATTGTAGCCAATATGACTACGCCTGCCAACTTTTTCCATCTATTACGGAGACAATTGGCTTGGAATTTTAGAAAACCATGCATCGTCATGTCTCCAAAATCATTGCTTCGTCATCCTGAAATGATCTCTCCTGTAGAAGATTTTACTAAAGGGGGATTTAAGGAAATTATTGACGATGACTATGCCGATCCGAAAAAAGTTAAAAAATTGCTTCTTTGTACCGGAAAGATATATTTTGATTTACTGCATGAGCAAAGAAAATCCAAGAGAAAGGATGTTGCCATTATTAGAATAGAACAATTATTTCCGTTTTCTTTTAACCAAATGATTGACATAAGGAGGAAATACGATAGAAATGCGAAAGTCTTATGGGTTCAGGAGGAACCAGAAAATATGGGTGCTTGGACATATATTTTGAGAAAGTATCGTCGGAATATCCATGGCGGAATATTTAGAGCAGCCAGTGCTTCTCCTGCAACAGGCTTCAGTAAAATTCATCAAAAAGAACAACAAGAAATTGTAAATAAAGCATTTACAGATTAAATAAAACGAACAATGAGCTTTGAAATAAAAATACCGAGTGTAGGTGAATCTATAGCAGAAGTCACTATTGGGCAATGGCTGGTGAATGATGGAGATTTTGTAGAGATGGATGCTCCAATATGCGAACTGGAATCTGAGAAAGCAACCTTTGAGTTGAATGCTGAAGTTTCTGGCGTATTGAAGCAATCTGCAAAGGAAGGAGATACACTAAATATCGGAGATATTGTAGGCACAATTGATGAAAATACCAAGAATGCTACTGCTCCAAAAGATGACAATAATGAAGAAAAAATCAAAGTAGCTCCTGATGCGAAAAGTGAAATAAAACGAACTGGTAAAACTCTGGAAATGGTTGTGCCTACTGTTGGAGAATCTATTAATGAAGTTACCCTTGGCACCTGGTCAAAAGAAGAAGGTGATTTTGTAGAAATGGATGAGATCATTGCTGAAATTGAATCTGAAAAGGCAACTTTTGAGTTAACCGCAGAAGCACAGGGATATTTAACTATCATTGCCAAAGAAGGAGAAATACTGGAAATTGGGGCATTAATATGTAAAATCGAAGAGGCTGAAGGAGAGGTAAATCAAGTTGAAGAGCGTGTGGCTTCTTCAACAATAAACAAATCCTCAGAAGATTATGCCAAAGGCCATCCTTCGCCGGCAGCAGGTAAAATTCTTGCAGAAAAAGGGATCAACCCACAAGAAATAAAAGGAAGTGGTATTGAAGGCAGGATTACTAAAGAGGATGCGATGAAAGCCGAAAAACCGCAAATAATAGTTGAAAGTAACCTGCAAGAGGATATACCAAATTCAACTTTTTCTGTAGGTGGCCAACGAGATCAGCGGCGAGAGAAAATGACTACCTTGAGAAAAACGATTTCCAGAAGATTGGTTTCTGTAAAGAATGAAACTGCCATGCTCACCACCTTCAATGAAGTGAACATGAAGCCAATCATGGATATTCGCTCAAAGTACAAAGAGAAGTTTAAGGAAAAATATGAGATTGGGTTGGGCTTTATGTCGTTTTTCACAAAGGCATGTTGTACGGCACTTCAGGAATGGCCATCAGTCAATGCTCAAATTGATGAGAATGAAATGGTATTTAATGACTATTGCGACATATCTATTGCCGTTTCTGCGCCAAAAGGATTAGTAGTACCCGTAGTGAGAAATGCCGAATCTATGAGTTTTGAGCAGGTGGAAAAAGAAATATTGCGATTGGCCCTCAAGGCAAGAGAAGGTAAGCTGAGCATTGATGAAATGCAAGGTGGAACTTTTACAATTACCAATGGTGGTGTATTTGGTTCTATGATGTCAACGCCAATTATCAATGCCCCACAGTCTGCAATTTTAGGAATGCATAATATTGTCCAGCGTCCTGTAGCTGAAAATGGAGAAGTGGTCATTAGGCCAATGATGTACATTGC
>CAYREN010000060.1:0-17763 GCA_964423255.1 uncultured Roseivirgaceae bacterium
AGGAAGATAATCTGGATATTAAAATTGTATATGATGAATTATTACACTATCGTATTTGATATAATTTTTTTTATTAGGAGGGATTCTTTACATTTTCTTTAATTTTATCAATACTATATAAGGATAAAGTAACTCCGAGTATTGCCCAATAATAGATAGGCAATCTATAAGCAAGGGCAAATACAAGTCCGCTAAAGACAAAAGTAGTAAAACTTAAAATTGCTGGAGTGTAATGGTTTTTATTGATAATTATTTTTATAATAGGAATTAGTATAATGATCATTGTCATTATAAGCACAATTAGCCCAAAATAGAAAAGCGTATCAATGTAATAACTATGAAAATGATGTCCTGTATTTGATGTAAATAATTGAGTTCCATTTTCAATATTAAAAAACTGAATAGGTAGTTCAAATCCTTTTAATCTCATACCTTCTATCATATGTTTGGTAATATAGGGCCAATACGCTTCAAACTGCATAATTCTCCAACTGCCAGTTCGATCTTCCTGAGGATTTAAAATATTATTAACTTCTTGTTCAATTTTTTGCACCACTTCAGGAGATTTTGTAGCAACTAAACTGAATATTACAAGGAATGAAAATGAGAAAATTAATACATATGGAAACACTTTTTTGAAATTTAGGGCATTTTGCCTAATAAGAATTAAAAAATTCAATGTGAACGCGGCAAAACTAGCTGTCCAAACACTACGGTGTTGAAAATAAATAATTAAGAAAAAAAGTATAATAAATTTGAGAAGAGCTAACTTTTTGAATTCTAAAATATAATTATTAAAAAAGTACAAGGCTGGTAGTAATAGGAGGAATACGGATTCAGAAGGAATTAGTCTAACATGCGAAACAAATGCCCCCAATGATACAATGCTTGGGTTGATAAGAATTTTAATTAATATTCCATAGAATATAATATTCATTATCAAATTGATATTGATCGATTTATTTTTTTGATAAAATAATAAAAACGAACATATCATAGTCAAATTAATAATCTTAAAAAATACATGAGGAAATTCAAAAAATGACTTGTAAAGGTATAATGATTCAAAAATTAAATATGTAATATAGGATAAAGTAAAAATGAAAAAAAAGAGATAATATTTTTTTAAACTCCCTACCTTATAAAAAGTAATGACCAGAAATATTGCTGGAAATAATTTTTCAATCAATCCAATTATTCGATCAAAGTTTTCATTGGAATTTAATTCATCATAATTGATATAAGGGGAAAAAATATTTTGCGTTAAAAGAATAACTATAATCGGTATTTGTAAAAGAAGGTTTTTATTTAACTTGATCATATTTGTCAAATCTTAATTATATTATTTTCTATACAACTATCGAATAATTAATCATATAATAAACTTCATTATAAAAATGATGTATAACTATTTATTAGGATTTCATGAAACCTGCATGTTATTTGCGGTCTTTAAGGTAATATGGATTGGAGCCATATAATGTATCAACTTTAACATCATTTAATATAATAATCAAATTTTCCAATTTCTTTTCATTAAAGAGGTTATTGATTTTTTCAAATGACTTTCGTAACGTGAATTTGTACCTGGAAATGTAAATATTAATATCTATATACTTTGATAATATCATATAGTCACCAACCAGACCAATCGGTGGAAAATCAATAATTATATAATCGTATTTTTTATGAAGCTCTTTCAACAATAAAGATGCTTTAGGTAGTCCTAACAAATCTGAAGGATTTGGGGGAAATGGTCCTGCAAAAATGATATCTAAATTTTTAATAGGTGAAGGCTGAATAATATCTTCTAAACTTGAGGTTCCAATAAGATATGAAGAAAACCCATGTTTTACCTTTTGAGTATTAAAATAACTGCTCATTTTGGAATTTCTCATATCAGCATCTAACACTAACACTCTTTTCCCTGATTGAGCGGTTACAGCACCAAGATTAACTGCGCAAAATGTTTTCCCTTCACCACTAACTGAAGATGTAATTCCTATTATTTTTTTATCGCTATCGCTGGATATGAACTGTAGGTTAATTCTTATATCACGAATTGACTCGGTTAGAGCAGATTTAGTACTGTATTGGGTAATTAATTTTTTGTTTTTATCTCCTTTTACAATTGATCCAATAATAGGGATGCTTGTAATTTTTTCTATTTCTTTTTTACTTTTAATTCGATTATCGAACATATCAATAATCAATATTATTATTGAAGGAATAAACAAACTTGCAAATATGGCCAGGAGATAAATGAATTTTACATTTGGAGAAATTAACCCCATATAACTATTGACTTTGGCATTCTCTATAATTTTCCAATCCGATTCATTTGTTGCTAGCGCAATACCGGCAGTAGCCTTTCTTTGCATAAATAAATCATAGGTATTGTCACTAAATTCAAATTTACGTTGGATGCCTAATTTTTTTCTTTCAGCGCTAGGAAGTCTGTTAATAGTAGCCTTTGTTTGCTGAAGGCGATATTTTAAATTTTCAATTACAACATTTAGGTTGGTTAACGCACCGTTTAATGCATTTCTTAATGCCACTTTGGTAGTTTCGATTTCGCCATTAATCTTTTGAACAAGTGGATTTGCCTCAGTAGCTGTTCGTCTTAAATTTGTCCTTTGTTGATATAAATCCGTTAATTTTATAATCAGTTTGTCAATCATAGGATCACGAATATCTGAAGAGCCAGTTGAAATTGCCGTAGCAGCAATGTTATCTAGATTAGTTAAAATATTTCTAAGATTTTTCAATTGTACATTATAGGAGGAAATCTGTGCTTCTAACTGGGTTCTTTGTTCAAACAAAACCGAAGTCTCCCCAATTTTTGTTGTAGCATATCCGATAGATTCCAAGTCACTTTCCGCCTTTGAGAGTGAAGATGATACGCTTGCTATTTGGAAGTCAATAAAATCTATAGTTTTTAGATATTCTTGATTTTTTTGCTCTAGATTTTTTTTAATTACTACGTCCATTAGTGTATTCAAAAAGGCAATTTCTTTTTGAACAATACTTGAGCCAGTTTTTAAATACAAAATGCTAGACTCCCTTTCAGTAACTTCAAGATTTAGCATTTCTAAATATGCCTGTACAAGACCATTTGGATTATTTATCTTAAAGAACAAGATATTATCTTCATATTTCTTAGGATCGCCAACTAATGAAATAGTAAATCCTAATCCAAGACTGGGTTCACTAATAGGTTGATTGAACTGATACTTTTTTATAAATTTTTGATTAGGGTATTGTTGCTTTATTTCTATTTCTTCAGAAAAATTATATAGCGTGGCGTTAAGAAGATCCTTAATTTCAAATTCTAATTCAAATTCTTCATTACTCAATATATTAATATAAAAGGGAATGTCAGTGAGTATGTTTATACTGGAGTCAATACTAACATTAATAGGGAAATCAAGTTTATATCTTTCTCTTTGAACAAAATTTTCATTAGTAAAATACGAAATACCAAAATCCAATTGACTTAATGTCTCTTTAATATAATTAGTAGATTTTATTTCTATTATCTTGTCTTGAATATTTATATCATTATTATCTAGTTCAACAGAATTCAAAATTTTATCAGATTTTGAATTGCCAACATTCATTTTTAGAATGGCGTAAACCTCATATATTTTAGGAGAGGTTTTGATTTTAGCATAAGCTATCAGAAAGCAAAACATCAAAGTAATAATATACAAATACCATCTTGAAACGAATTTTGATAATAGCTGTATTATATCGATCCCATCATCCTGAGCAGTATCCATGTTTTTCAAATTATTTTGTTGTTATGAAACTTAATATCAAAAGGCTAGTTGATACTGCAGTAAAGACTATCGTGAGTAAAACCAAATTATTTCTAAATATGTTTTCCTTAGAAGTTTCCACATAGATGGCATCATTTGGTAAGAGAAAATACTCAGAAGATTCAAGGATTTTTGGATTAGTCAGATCTAACTTAATTACATAAGATTTTCCATCTATTTGTCTAATAAGTTTAACAGATTTAATATTAGCTGAAAGGTTTGCATCACCAGCCAAACTCAAGGCTTCAAATATTGTTGCTTGATTGTTGTATATATATTTTGTGCCTGGGTTTCTCACATCACCTAAAACTGAAATTTTGTAACTGGTTAGTTTTACTAATACAATGGCATCTAATAAATATTTATTTATTTCGCCCTGGATTAACTCCCGAATTTGCTCAACAGTTAGTCCACTTACCTTTACTTCTCCAATGATTGGTAAATTGATAGTTCCATTTTGATTGATAGAATAGCCACTTAAAAATAGAGAAGCTTCATTTGCCTGAATACTTCTATTGTCACCTGAAGAAATATTAAAAAAAGCTGACTGCTCTGGATCCAGACTTTGAACAGTGATACTTAATATATCATTTGGCTGAACTAAATATTCCACAGGATTGTTTTGGATTACTAAAACATTTTCATCGCTTTGAAGGTAAGTGACTTTCTTAACCGTATAACAAGAGGTAAAAAGAAAGATAAAAAGGATGTAAAATATATATTTATTCATGATCACGGTCTTGGTTATAATGTAATTTCAAAAATTTACTTTTAAATAATGAATGATAGCGCAAATTTTTTAGCCATCAAAAGTACAATAAAAAATTAACATAGTTATAATTTGAAAATTAATTTCCCATCTAAAAAGTAAGATGATTTATGTGATATTTTACTGTCAATTTGAAGTATCGATTCATTAATTAGAGTAAAATAGTACATTATAAATCAAAGTTAATTGTTATTTGAACTTCTAAATGACAAAATAATATCATCAACTATAACGGTCGAAATTTTGAGTTTTAGGGCAAATTCTTTACAAATTCGGACCTCTTTTTCCTCAACGATTTTATCTGCCATCATTATTTTCACTAGATCTTCAACAAGTTTTATTTTGGCACTATAGCTTGAAGGAGGATTAAAAGTAATTGTGCCAGGATTATCCTTTATTTCCAGCACAGTTTTTTTTGAGATGTCAAACTTACTTGCTGTAGATATTACAAGTTCCAACTCGCTTTTATCCAAATCCCCATCTACAATAGCAACCTCCAAAAGATTTTTAATATAGCTCTTGTGTTTATTCTTCTCATTATTGTTGAAAACATTAAATAATCCCATCTAAATTGATTTAATTTTCGAAATTTAGAGCTTTTTATTAATTGAAGTTGTTCAATATAAAAAAATGAGCATATGGGTGCTTTTTTAAGTATTTGTATAGATTTTTTAATATAGAAATATTCAATTCTTTCAATTGATTACCCATATTTATAGCTGATTTTAAAAAATACATTTTTCTTTTTTATTTAAGAATCCATGCATAAAAATAGCCTGATAATAGGTATTTTTGCATTTATTTTAAATTAAATATGAGCAAGAAAAAAGATCAATCCAGAAGTAATTATTCAGCAGATAATATTCAGGTTCTAGAAGGTTTAGAAGCCGTAAGAAAACGACCGGCTATGTATATTGGTGATGTTAGCGTCAAAGGCTTTCATCATCTAGTATGGGAAGTTGTTGATAATTCTATTGATGAAGCCCTTGCTGGCTATTGCGATACTATCAATGTTACTGTTCACCAAGATAATTCCATAAGTGTTAGTGACAACGGGAGGGGTATACCAACAGATATGCATTTTAAGGAAAAAAGATCAGCTCTTGAGGTTGTAATGACAGTGCTTCATGCTGGAGGTAAGTTTGATAAGGATACTTACAAAGTATCTGGGGGTTTGCATGGCGTAGGTGTATCATGTGTAAATGCGCTTTCAATAATGCTGAATGCTAAAATATTCAGAAACGGGAAAATCTATGAACAAGAATATTCTAAAGGCAAACCAAAATATGATGTAAAAGAGGTTGGAACTACTGATCGCACTGGAACGACAATCCATTTTAAGCCTGATAGTGAAATTTTTATTGTATCAGAATACAACTATGAAACTATTGCTTCAAGACTAAGAGAATTGTCATTTTTAAATGCAGGCATTAGAATAAACCTTGAAGATGAAAGAGAACAAGAAGATGATGGAAGTAATAAATCTCATTCATTTTACTCTGAAGGAGGACTACGCGAATTTGTAAATTACCTTGATAGCAATAGAGAAAAACTTATTCATGAGTGTATTTATATCAATACCGAAAAAGCAGGCATGCCAGTAGAGGCAGCATTGAGTTATAATCGGTCATATACTGAAAATATGGTTTCTTATGTAAACAATATCAATACTATTGAAGGAGGGACACATGTTGCCGGATTTAGACGTGCTTTGACACGAACACTTAAATCTTATGCAGATAAATCTGGTCTTCTTGAAAAGGCCAAGGTAGAAGTAAGTGGAGATGATTTTCGGGAAGGGCTTACAGCAGTAATATCTATTAAAATTGCTGAACCACAATTTGAAGGGCAAACCAAAACTAAGCTTGGAAATTCTGAAGCAATGGGAGCCGTTGACACTGCCGTTGGTGAAGCGCTTAGCACATATTTGGAGGAAAATCCAAAAGATGCTAAAACCATTGTTCAGAAAGTTATATTGGCTGCTCAAGCCAGACATGCTGCAAGAAAGGCCAGAGAAATGGTACAACGAAAAAATGTGTTGAGTGGAACAGGACTTCCTGGAAAATTAGCAGATTGTTCTGATAGTGATCCTGCAGTATGCGAGCTATATCTTGTCGAGGGAGATTCTGCGGGTGGATCTGCAAAACAAGGAAGGAACAGGGCCTTCCAGGCAATCTTACCTTTAAGAGGAAAAATATTAAATGTTGAAAAGGCTCAGGAGCATAAAATTTATGACAATGACGAAATCAAAAACATGATTACAGCATTGGGTGTAAGTTTTGGTACAGAAGAGGATGAGAAAGCCTTAAATATGGAAAAGCTGAGATATCATAAAGTGATAATCATGACTGATGCAGATGTAGATGGAAGTCATATTCGTACCTTAATCCTGACCTTCTTTTTCAGATATATGAAAAAATTAATTGAGCATGGATATTTATACATTGCACTACCTCCTCTGTATTTGTTGAAGCGTGGTAAAAATGAAAGATATTGTTGGAATGAAGAGGAGCGTGAAAGGATTACTCTGGAATTGGCAGGAAGCGAAGGCAAGGAAGATTCCGTAAATGTACAAAGATATAAAGGTCTTGGAGAAATGAACCCAGACCAACTCTGGACAACAACTATGGATCCTGAAAGGCGTAGCTTAAAGCAGGTAACTATTGAGTCTGCAGCGGAGGCAGATCATTTATTTTCTATGCTGATGGGCGATGAGGTAGCACCTAGAAGGGAATTTATTGAAGCTAATGCAAAATATGCCAATGTAGATATTTAAAAAAATTAATCATATTGAAAAAGTAGGGTTTATACAAATGAACCCTACTTTTCATTTTTTAACCAAAACACATATGATAATGACTGATCGCACTTCTTCTCAAGTAGTAAAAAGTAAATTTATAAGCAGGGATTTAAGCTGGTTAAAATTTAATTATCGAGTGTTGGATCAGGCCAAAAAGACTGGGCGGAATTTTTTTGATAAGTTGAAATTTATGGCCATCACTTCCTCTAATTTGGATGAATTTTTTATGATTCGGGTTGGGAGTTTGTATAATTATTTAGATTATAACAAAGAACGTGTTGACTATTCAAACCTTAGAGAAATTCCCTTCAGAAAAAAATTATTGAGTGAGATTCATGATTTTTTCCGCGATCAGTCGGATCACTACATCAAAAATATTATGCCAAATTTCAAGAAGCATGGCTTCGATATTTTGAAGGTGGATGAGCTAAACGAGGATGAAAAAATAAAAGTTAAAGAATATTTTAAAAAGACAATATTTCCAATGTTAACACCAATGGTGTTTGACAGTTATCATACTTTTCCTTCGCTAGTTAATAAACTCCTGATTTTTGGAGTTGTTACGATTGATCATCGAGATGAAATTGAGAAAAAGCGTTTGTCATTTATTCAAATTCCAACGAATATTCCCAGATTTTTTGAAATTTATCGAGATGATAAGTTGGTGTTTATTCCAATCGAGGAAGTGATAAGGACCTATATTCAGAAATTATTCAGAAATATAAGTTTAGAGTCTGTCAATCTTTTTAGAATTACCAGAAATGGAGATTTTACACTTGATGAAAGTGATGATATTGACACTAATTTTTTGGAAGAACTGCGAAGAAAATTAAGGACGAGAAAAACTGGCAGAGTTGTAAGGCTGGAAGTTGAAGAGAATGCCAATAAGTGGATGCTCAGGGTGCTAAAAAACAGATGGGACCTTGAAGATGATAATATTTTTGAAGTAGTTGAAGGTAATTTATTTGACTATACTTCCTTATGGAATATTGTTGGCCATGTAGAATTTAAGAACAAAATATCGAGACTCAAACCTCCCGTTAAGCCAATTTCAATGTTGGACATTGGGTCTGAAGATACAATTTTTGAGGTACTGAAACAGCGTGATATCCTCTTACATCATCCATATAATAGCATTGAGCCTCTTTTAGAATTATTAGAAAAGTCAGCAGAAGATCCAAAAGTATTATCAATTAAACTTACGATTTATAGACTGGCAAGGGAATCAAGAGTAACAGCTGCATTGTTGAAGGCGACAGAAAATGGAAAGCATGTTTCGGTGTTATTTGAAGTTAAAGCAAGGTTTGATGAAGAAAATAACCTAAAGGAAGCCAAACGATTGCAAGAAGCCGGATGCTTCGTAATTTATGGAATCCAGGAAGTAAAAACTCATACAAAATTATTATTGATCGTAAGAAAAGAATATGAAAAGGTGACCAGGTATGTGCATATGTCTAGTGGAAATTACAATGAATCTACTTCAAAACTTTACACCGATTGGGGAATTTTAACCTCTAACGAAGTATACGCACATGACGTTTCTGAATTTTTCAATGCCATCACAGGACATTCTATACCAAGAATTTATAAGTATCTTATCACCGCTCCCAAGGATATGAGATTGCAGATTATTGATATGATAAAAGATGAGGCGGTTAATGCAAAAAATGGGCTGGCTAGCGGGATTATAATAAAATTAAACTCTTTGCAGGATAAAGAAACAATCAATGAACTTTACAAGGCTTCACAAGCCGGTGTACCAATAAAGTTGATCATTAGAGGTATTTGTAGTCTGCGACCAGGCAGAAAAGGATTGAGTGAAAATATTCAAGTTCGGTCAATTGTAGGAGATTATCTCGAGCATTCAAGAATATATTATTTCCATGGAAATGGGGAGCCTAAAATATATGGAGGGAGTGCCGATGTTATGGTAAGAAGTTTTGACAGGCGTATCGAATCATTGTTTATGGTCGTAGATCCATTACTTAAAAAACAAGTTATGACGATGTTAAGCTATGATCTAAAAGATGATTGGAATGGGTATAATATGAATGAAGACGGAACATACGTGGCAAAGAAACCTAACAGTAAAAAGCCTTTTAATATCCATAAAGAGTTTTATAATATTACAAAAGAAGAAATTGAAAATATTGAATTGTTTAAATCGTAATTGGATATTACATGTCTCAATATTAAATAGAAATTTTTCCATACCATAGTATATATTTGCGAGTCTTATCCAGAAAGACTGAGGGATCGGACCCAATGATGTCCTGGCATCCAGATAATATGTTGCCAATTCCCGCCACGCTTCTGGCGTGGAAAGATGAGTATCTCACAAGATTTTCTCAAAAGCTTTCCGGTAAGTATTAACAATTTAAAATCATCATTTTGAAAGATATAAGAGCAATCCTGGAAAAACGTATATTAATTCTTGATGGTGCCATGGGCACTATGATACAGGATTATAAATTATCTGAGGAAGATTTCAGAGGAGAAGTATTTAAAAATCATTCCTCTCCTTTGAAAGGAAATAATGATATCCTATCTCTTACGCAACCAAAGATTGTCAAAGAAATAGAGCGTAAATATTTGCTTGCAGGTGCAGATATTATTCTCACAAATACATTTAGCGGTACATCAATAGGGCAATCTGATTACGACTTGGAACATATTATTTATGACCTCAACTATCAATCTGCTAAAATTGCCAAAGAAGTTGCTGATGAAATTACCAGAATAGAACCTCATAAACCAAGATTTGTGGCTGGCTCATTAGGTCCTACTAATAAAACAACATCATTATCTCCAGATGTAAATGACCCTGGCTATAGAGCTATAACATTTGATCAATTGGTTGGAATTTATAAAGAACAGACTACTGCCTTAATGGATGGGGGAGTAGATATTCTAATAGTAGAAACTATTTTTGATACATTAAATGCTAAGGCGGCACTTTTCGCCATATCAACTCTTTTTGAAGAGAGATCCGAAAAAATACCAATTATGGTTTCCGGCACTATTACCGATGCTTCGGGAAGAACATTATCAGGCCAGGTGACTGAGGCATTTTGGAACTCTATTTCTCACATGGACATTTTGAGTATTGGGCTGAATTGTGCTTTAGGAGCAGATATGATGAGGTCGTACATTCAAGAATTATCAAGGATCGCCAATGTTCCTATCAGTGTATATCCTAATGCTGGTCTACCAAACGAATTTGGACAATATGATGAATCTCCGGAATATACTGCAAATATTCTTGGAGAATTTGCAGCGGAAGGACTTGTAAATATTGTAGGTGGTTGTTGCGGGACAACTCCGGATCACATAATGGCCATTGCTACAGAGGTATCGCAACATAAACCCAGAAAAGTTGTTGATGAAGATGGCTTTATGCACCTCAGTGGATTGGAGCCGTTGACCATTAAACCTGATTCTATGTTTGTGAATATAGGTGAACGGACTAATGTGACAGGCTCGAAAAAATTTGCCAGGCTAATTAAGGAAGAAAATTATGAAGAGGCATTGGCTGTAGCTATGAGTCAAGTTGAAGGCGGTGCGCAGATTATTGATGTCAATCTCGATGAGGGAATGCTGGACTCCGAAGCAGAAATGACAAGATTTTTAAACCTTATAGCATCCGAACCTGAAATTGCAAAATTGCCGATCATGATAGATTCATCAAAATGGTCTGTTATTGAAGCAGGATTGAAATGCACCCAGGGTAAAAGCGTGGTAAATTCTATTTCATTAAAAGAAGGTGAAGATGTTTTTAAAGATCGTGCAAGACTAATAAAAAAATACGGTGCCACAACTGTTGTTATGGCATTTGATGAAAATGGGCAAGCAGATTCTTACGAGAAAAGAATTGAGATATGTAAAAGATCATATGATATACTCGTCAATGAAGTTCATTTCCCATCTCACGATATTATTTTCGATCCCAATATTCTTACAGTTGCCACTGGATTGGAAGAACATAATAACTATGCCGTAGATTTTATAAATGCTACACGTTGGATTAAGGAAAACCTGCCAGGGGCAAAAGTAAGTGGGGGAGTTAGCAATATATCATTTTCCTTCAGGGGGAATAATGTGGTAAGAGAAGCCATGCATTCAGCCTTTTTGTATCATGCGGTAAAAGCTGGATTGGATATGGGTATAGTCAATGCAGGGATGATAGAAGTATATGAAGAAATACCAAAAGATTTATTGGAATGTGTAGAAGATGTAATTTTTAACAGAAGAGACGATGCCACAGAAAGACTGATTGATCTTGCAGAGAAAGTAAAAGGTGGAGGGAAGAAAATTGAAAAGGATGATGCCTGGAGAAAATTACCAGTTGAAAAAAGATTAAGCCATGCGCTCGTCAAGGGAATTCTTGATCATATTATTGATGACACAGAAATTACACGACAGAAGTTTGACCACCCAATAAAAGTGATAGAAGGTCCTTTGATGGATGGAATGAATGTTGTCGGAAATTTATTTGGAGAGGGGAAGATGTTTTTACCTCAAGTGGTAAAAAGTGCCAGGGTAATGAAAAAGGCCGTGGCTCATTTATTACCATTTATCGAAAAAGCCCAGGAAGAATCAGGAGAAGAGGGAGGGCCAAAAACTGCCGGCAAAATCTTAATGGCCACAGTAAAAGGTGACGTTCATGATATTGGTAAAAACATAGTTGGTGTTGTACTAGCCTGCAATAATTTTGAAATTATTGACCTTGGCGTAATGGTGCCACTTGAAAAAATCCTTGATGCAGCACAAAAAGAAAATGTCGATATTATTGGTTTGAGTGGGTTGATCACTCCCTCACTTGATGAAATGGTATATGTGGCCAAAGAAATGGAGCGCCGCAAACTCAATATTCCATTGTTGATAGGTGGTGCTACCACATCAAGAATTCATACCTGTGTGAAGATAGATCAAAACTATAGTGGGCCCGTAATTCATGTACTTGATGCATCTAAAAGTGTGCCAATAGCAAGCCGATTGACTTCTAGTGATTTGAATTTGAAAAATGGATTGATAAATAGCATAAGCGAAGAGTATCAAAAATTAAGGGAAGACTATGAAAAGAGAAAAGGAACAAAAAAATCGATTACAATTGCAAATGCCAGGGCAAAGAAAATGGAAATTGATTGGTCGGCATTTGAACCAAAAATACCATCTTTTCTAGGAAAAAAGGTAGTTGATAATATTTCGTTAAAAGACTTGATCCCATTTATAGACTGGACACCTTTCTTTATTTCATGGGAGTTGGCTGGAAAATACCCAGCTATTTTGGATGATGAAGTTGTAGGAGAAACGGCAACAAAACTTCATGAGGATGCATTGCAGCTTCTTGACAAAATTGTAAAAGAAAAACTACTCGAAGCCAAAGCAGTATTTGGAATTTTTAAAGGAAATTCCATAAACGATGATGATGTTGAGATTTATAATTCTGGTCTCAAAAAAGAGAAACTAACCACGCTTAATTTTTTACGTCAACAGAATAAAAAAGCTCCCAATTTACCCAACTATGCGTTGAGCGACTTCATTGCTCCCAAAGATTCGGGAAAAGATGATTACCTTGGAGCATTTGTAGTGAGCTGTGGATTTGGAGCAGAAAAATTAGCTAAAGCATTTGAGGAAGATCTCGATGACTACAATAGTATCATGACCAAGGCTTTGGCAGATCGGCTGGCAGAAGCATTTGCCGAGTATCTTCACCAGAAAGTTAGAAAAGAATTTTGGGGATATGAAAGTGCCGAAAATCTATCAAACAATGAACTGATCAAAGAAAAATATGTGGGAATAAGGCCCGCCCCTGGATATCCGGCTTGCCCTGACCATCTGGAGAAAAGAAAGCTTTTTGATTTGCTAAATGTTGAAGAGGAAATAGGCGTTACGCTAACTGAAAGCTATGCCATGAATCCTGCTGCCACTGTTAGCGGCTGGTACTTTTCTCATGAAGATTCGAGATATTTTGGATTGGGGAAAATACAAAAGGATCAGGTAGAGGATTATGCTAACCGAAAAGGAATGAAGGTTGCGGAGATCGAACGCTGGCTTTCGCAAAATTTAGGATATGACAATTAGATTGGGTGATAATCTATATCTAATTTAAAAACTTAAAACTTAAAAAGAATCCTGCCTTCAGCAGGATTCTTTTTGTATAATCAAATTATTCCATCTATCTAGCTATTATTTACGGGAGTTAATAGTACATCCTTATACAAATTAAGGTATTAACAACATGTGCCTCTACATGGCAAAATATTATAGTTTGGTTACCAAACTATATTTGAAAAAAGACATAGTTTGAACAAATAATATATTATAACTAGTTATTTTCACAGAGTTTTAGGCTTCATAATTTTTTATTATTGAAGCAAGAAATTTAATAAAAATTGATCTTCATTAATCACAATATTAAAATAAAAAATGAATGAATACTTTTCAAGTAATTTCACCTGTTGACGGAAGTGTTTACACAGAGTGTCAGTTAAATACTAAAAAGGAAATTGAAAATGCGCTTGCATCTGCGACCCATGCTCAAAGAGCCTGGCAAACAATATCGGTTGCTGAGCGAAAAATTTATATTGAGAAATTTATTGGAGCATTTCAGGAATCGAAAGATAAAATTAGTGAAGAGCTTACATGGCAAATGGGAAGGCCAATAAGTCATTCACCATTTGAAGTGCAAGGTACAGTCGAAAGGGCAAAAGGAATGTTGAACCTGGCTGAGCAGTCGTTATCCGATATTTCTGTTAATGGAATTAAGGGATTCAACAGGTATATTAAAAGAGAGCCTCTCGGAACAGTATTTGTAATTCCGGCCTGGAACTATCCATATCTTATCGCCATTAATACAATTGTACCTGCCTTACTTGCTGGAAATGCAGTTATTTTACGACATTCTGCACAAACACCATTGGTAGCTGACCGATTTGATAAAGCATTCAAAGCCGCTGGATTACCAGAAGGTTTATTTCAATACCTCCATCTCACCCATGATGATACTGCAGATGTGATCAGAGATGAGCGAATAAATTTTGTATCGTTTACAGGCTCTGTTTATGGTGGGCATCAAATCCAAAAAGTGGCAGCTGAGCGTTTTGTAGGAGTAGGGTTAGAGCTTGGAGGAAAAGATCCTGCTTATGTTTGCAATGACTCAAATCTCAACTATGCCATCGAAAATCTAGTTGATGGAGCGTTTTTTAATGCAGGACAATCATGCTGCGGTATTGAACGAATTTATGTACATGAGCAGGTCTTTGATCGATTCGTTGAGGGTTTTGTAGATCTCACGAAAAAATACCGACTAGGAAATCCATTGGATAAAGATACTAATATAGGTCCTGTTGCAAAAAGAGGAGGTGCTGAAACGGTTATAAATCAGATTAAAGATGCCGTAAATGCTGGTGCGAAAGCATTAATTGATCCGGCTTTATTTCCACAAACAGAATTGGGTTATAATTATCTTGCACCTCAGGTACTAATCGATGTTAATCATTCCATGAACATTATGACAGAAGAAAGTTTTGGACCTGTAGTGGGTATCATGAGTGTTAAAAGTGATGATGAAGCGCTTATACTTATGAATGACAGCGAGTATGGGCTGACCGCATCTATCTGGACAGAAGATGAAAATAAGGCTGTTGATATCGGGAATAAGGTCGAAACCGGTACTTGGTTTATGAATCGTTGTGACTATCTCGACCCATTTTTATCATGGACAGGTGTGAAAAATACAGGCAGGGGATGTACACTTTCAACAATAGGATACGAACAACTTACCAGACCAAAGTCTTTTCATCTTCGTGTGAATATTAAGTGATAGAACGATAGAACGATAGAACGATAGAATGATAGAATAAATGTAGTTATCGAATTACGTTTTCTCATGTTAGCTTTTAGCTTATATTATGAAAGGACAATAAAGAAACAATTCAACATTAATTCAGATAAACAATGCCCGACAAAAGACATACTTACTCATATCCCACCATCATAGAATATGGCCCTGGAGCAATGATGGATTTTACTGCTATTGTCAGTAAAAATGGTTTGAAAAAGGGTTTAATCGTAACCGACAAGGGTATTGAGAAGGTAGGTACCGCTCAGGTATTGAAAGATTATTTTACTGAAGTGGACATAGAAAGTATAATATTTAGTAATGTAAAATCAAATCCTACTGAACAGAATGTGCTCGAAGGAACAGAGATTTTCAAAACTACAAATTGCGATTTTATTGTTGCTCTTGGTGGAGGATCACCAATTGATGTTGGAAAAACAATGAAAGTGATGGTCACACATGATGGCCCTATGGATAAATATGATGACATGAAAGGTGGTGACAAATACATCAAAAATAATATGCCTCCATTTTATGCCATTCCCACCACCGCCGGCACAGGTAGCGAAGTTGGCAGAAGCAGTGTGATAAATATTAAAAATAAAAAAACCATTATTTTCTCGCCCTACATGATGCCGGACATCGCAGTGTTGGATCCATTGATTACGGTATCTCTACCTCCAAAATTGACAGCTGCAACAGGCGTGGATGCTTTTGTCCACAATCTTGAAGCATATATTATGGAGACTTATCATCCAATGGCTGATGGATTAGCAAAAGAAGCCATGGAAATGTGTGTTAAATACTTGCCAACCGCATTCAACAATGGGAGCGATATCATAGCACGAGGAAATATGTTGATGGCCTCAGCCATGGGAGCTACAGCATTTCAAAAAGGACTGGGAGTAAATCATGCTATCGCCCACGGACTAGGTATTTTTTACGATATGCATCATGGCCTGGCTAATGCAGTTGTATTGACAGAAGTGATGCGGTACAATATATCGAGAGATTCTATTCGCGAAAAATATGCTTCTCTTGGATCGATATTTGGTGTTTCTAATGATGCAGAAACTGTTATCGAAGCCGTTGAAAAGTGGCTGACATCCTTGGACTTGAATAAAAAGTTATCTGATTTGGGTGTAGGAACCGATAAGCTGGAAGAACTTGAGGCTTATGCTCTGGAAGACCCATGCTGCCCACTTAACCCTAAAAAAGTTAAGAAGGGTGATGTTGTTGAAATATTGAAAAAGTGTTAAAGGGGTTCAATGGTAAATTGTTAATGGTTATCGACATTAACAATTTACCATTAACAACTATCAATTTAACTGTGAACTCTTAAAACCCTAAACCATTTGAATATGATAAAAGCAATAACTTTTGACCTTTGGGACACGGTATTCATTGATGATTCTGATGAGCCAAAGCGAAAGGCAGCGGGTAGATTATCAAAAAAAGAAGAACGTAGATATCTTGTTTTAGAATTTGCCCAAAAGCACAAAGATGTTTCAAAATCACTTGTAGATTCCATTTATGCTACAACAGATGCCGCTTTCAGTAAAGTGTGGCACGAGCAATTTGTAACCTGGGAAGTGGCAGACAGGATGGAAGTCATTTTCAAAGGGTTAGGGGTTGACCTTCCCTCTGGAGAGATGAAGGAAATCGTAAAACTCCATGAAGAGATGGAACTCGAATTTCGTCCCGATTTTATTAAAGGGGTAGGAGATGCCATAGTGGAATTGCATGGGTCATATAAATTAGGAGTCATTTCCGACGCCATTTTTAGCCCTGGTCGTGTGCTCAGAGAATTATTGAGAGGAGAAGGGTTGCTTCAGTATTTCGATCATTTTATTTTTTCTGATGAAATCGGAAATTCGAAACCACAGCCAATTGTGTTTGAGTCGGCTTTCAATAAATTTGGTGTAAAACCGGGAGAACTAATTCATATTGGAGACAGGGAGCACAACGATATTCTCGGTCCTAAAAATATGGGAGCGAATGCCCTGTTATGTACCGCTGCAATTGATCGTGGAGGAAGTGAAAACACAAAAGCAGATGCTATCTTTAGTGATTATAAGGACCTCCCAAAAATTATCGAATCATTGAAAATTTAACCTGTCCTCATTTTATCATTCACTCATTTAATCATGAATTTTTCCATACAGAACCAATTTTGAACTCAATACAATATGAATAATAAATTAAGATTCCTGATCATCGATGGTTATCCGAAGGTAAGCAGAGAACAATTTGAAGAAGTAGGTATGACGCCTGCGGGAAAATTATACGCACAGTTGCTATTAAGACATATGCCTGAAGCGGAATATGATATTCTTTATACCAGTGATCCGGAGGTGATAACTCCAGACCGAGAGGCACTAAAAAATTATACCGCTATCTTATGGCCCGGTTGCAACCTTACCGTCTATCACGATAATGACAAGCGAGTAAAAAAAATGGTATCACTTTGTAAAGATGGGTTTGAACTTGGCCTGGAGCAATTTGGAAGTTGCTGGGCTGCACAATTGGC
>CAYREN010000061.1:0-17595 GCA_964423255.1 uncultured Roseivirgaceae bacterium
GTCGAGCAATTTCAAAATTCTGACCAATATGGAATTTGTTTATTGATTTAAAGGCATGATGCCGAGTTAATTGTTTCAATTATCTCTTTGAAGAAACTATCATATTTTGTTAATTCATTCATACTCCTGTCTTTTCTATTTCTCTCACAACTGCGAGAGAATTCTGTATCTGTGTTTTTCTTTAAATAAATGCCAACGGTTGAATAAACGCCCGTTTTAATTGCGTTTATTTTTGTCATTCAATGTTTTCAATCTATGTACATTTTTCTTCTTACGCGCTTAGCAACAATGATTGCAATACATCCACCTAAAATGGAAACGAGACTGTTGAGAATGAATAACTTAACATTTAAGCTACCATTACACATTATTGAAATAGGATCGAACCCTAATCTCCCGAATAATTTTAGGAAGAATATACTACCGAAAACCCCTGCGATAGAATTCCCCGTTATTCCGAAAGAATACCTTTTGACAATAAATCCTGTCAAATTAGCCCCCATGACACCACAGAGGATACTTATCAAAGAAATCAATGTTTCTGTCATATGTATATGAATTAATGCCCATAATCCATGTCGTCAACTTTTCCTTTCATGAGCCTTTTTTGAATAATCATATACACAAAAAGAAGAATAAAGCCTACAATTCCCCAACCCAAAGCAACCGACAATCCATATTCACTTGTTGAGGTATTATAAATGGTTAATGAATGATTGACAGTATTTGTCGATGGCAGTATCACAGGAAACATAGAGGCCAGGGAGGATGTTATTCCACCAACTATCACGAAAGTAGAAAACATAAAACTCGTAGTTTGCTTTTTAAATTTCTTAACAAAAAATAACCCAAATAGTCCTATTAGATAGGTCATCGGAAAAATTATCAAAAAGGGATTGTTAACAAAATTATCAAATGGATTAGGATTAACGAAGTGCCATATACATAAAGAAAGTATGGTGAGACCGAACAAGGAAATACTTAGCTTAAAAACAATGGACTTTAGCCTATCGTTTATTGATGCATTTGTTTTCAGAATTATCCAATTAGCTCCATGAATTGATAATGTTATCACCGCTATTAGTCCAATTATTACAGTAAACCAATCAATAACACCGGGATGTGGAGCTATAGGACTAAAGCTGCTATTCCACAGCGGCAAGAAGAAGTAATGAGCTTCGTAGGTTGAAATAGAATTCTCTACTCCACCAAGATTAACCCCACGAACGACATTGCCGAGGGCCATCCCAAAAAACAAGGTCAATAAAAGGCTGGAAATGCCAAATGCTTTATCCCAAAAGTTCTTCCACATTTGAAAGGCGAATTGGTTTCTGAATTCCAGGCCAATCGCTCGAAATACAATTAGCCATAAAACGATTATTAATGGCAAATAGAAACCACTGAAAACAGAGGCGTAGAAGGTTGGGAAAGCCATAAACAGCATGCCTCCAGCTGCCACGAGCCAAACTTCATTTGAATCCCAAAACAGACCTGCAGATTTAGCAACAACCACTTTGTCTGATTCTGATTTGGCAAAAAACAAATGAATGATACCAGCTCCAAAATCGTAACCATCCAACACGAAAAATACACAAAAAACGATTGCTATAATGATGTACCAAATAATTTCCATGGCTTAATCTTTTATTGGTTGTGGCCCCTTATAGATCGTTTTCCCTACTAAGAGCAAAAACAATAAACCAAGTAATAAATATAACCCTACAAATCCAATCAGGGTAAATAGTGTGTTTCCTGAAGAAACTGTAGGTGAGATCCCCTCACTTGTTCTCAATAGACCATAGACTAAGTAAGGTTGACGACCGAGTTCGGCTACATACCATCCCGTGATATTTGCGATATATGGAAAAGGAAACATAAACATAATTGCCCACAGCATGGACTTTGTCTCAAATACTTTTTCTCTCCAAAGCAGTAAAGCAGCCAAGCTGAATATTCCAATAAAAATGGTTCCTAATCCCACCATAATATGATAGGAGTAATACAAAGCCGGTATGTTATCAGGTAATTCTTCCTTTTTGAATTGATCCATACCAGCGATTTGTCGATCCCAATCTTGATAGGTTAAAAAGCTAAGAACATTAGGTACGGCAATCTTATTGTCTATTTTTTTCTCCACCATATTGGGTTGACCGATCAACACAATTTCTGCTCCTGCTTCTTCTGTCTCAAATATTCCCTCCATTGCTGCAAAGGTAGCTGGTTGATAGTGAGCAACGTTTTTGCTATTCCAATCTCCTGTAGGAAAAGCGACCAATACACTAGAAATCAGTCCAAAACAAATTCCCGTTTTTAAAAACAATTTCCCATGAGCAGCATGTTTTTGTCCGAGTACGTAAAAAGCACCTATGCTCGCAACCACTACAGATGAGGTGACAAGTGATGCCATTTGATTGTGCAAAAATGCAGGCAGCAGCCAGGGATTACTGAACAAGGCGGAAAAATTGGTGAGTACATACTGGCCGTTTTCTAAAATTTCATAACCCATGGGGTGTTGCATCCAGGCATTGGTAGCAATGATGAAATAGCCACTGGCCCATGAACCCAGGAAGATTAAAAACCCGGTAAGAAGGTGTAGTTTCTGTCCCATCAGTTTTTCTCCAAAAATGAAAAGAACCAAAAAGGAGGATTCTAAGAAGAACGAAAACGTTCCTTCAATGGCTAATGTTTGCCCAATAATCCCACCTGTAAGTTCTGAGAATTTTGCCCAATTGGTTCCAAATTGAAATTCCAATGGGATGCCAGTTACAACACCCATGGTGAAGTTAATCGCGAATATTTTCATGAAAAACTTGGCAGCATCATTATACGCTTCCTTTTGAGTTCGCAAAAACTGCCACTTGAAATAAACAATTATCAATGACAACCCCATGGTCAATTGGGGGAATATGTAGTGGAATGAGATAGTAAATGCAAACTGCAGTCTATCATAAAAGATCATATCTTCCATACTATAACTTTAATTTCCAGCGTCAAAATAACTCATTTGCCAACTGATGTAATTATTTTAATATTGCTTAACGGTTTAACTAAACTGCGTTTTAATACAGTTTAGGTTTTGTTGAACTAACTCTCCTTTCAGTCGTGAGCTAATTTAGAGCAAGATACAGAAACAAGAGATCCACATCCACAACACAATTTAACGCTTTCCCCATAGCAAAGACTGGATTAGCCATCCCCGATGAAGATCGGTGGTCAACTAAGTATTCAGATTTGGCCTATCGGCAAGCCGAATACTTAGTTGTTGTAAAGCGTATTGTACTTATTGTAAATCCAAAATCCCAAAGGTTTCATTGTATGGACTTGCAATGTCAATTATATCAAATTTTGGGTCAATCTGTTTCCTTAAGGTTGCAAGTGTATTTTTTGACCTTCCATCGGAAGTGACAAAGTATGTAATTGTCTTATCTAAATCAGCTTGAGCAAACAGCTTTGAGTCGTTAGGTATTATCGCTCTTGGTTCTAACTTTTCTTTACTCAGCTTATTTTCTTCAAATATTACTTTAGCAAATTCTCCAGTTCTTTGAGCTTGGTCTAAGTTAAATGGAATGATTTGGATATTACGTAGCGGCAATTCATCAATAACCCCTCTTACACAATATTCAGCTATTGATATAGTAGAGACTTTAAGAATAATCTCATTTTCCAAAAAGTACCGAAAGTACCCTTTTGCATTGTTGTGAAGTCTATCTTCATCATTTAATAGTCGAACAAAAAAACTGGTGTCGAGTAGAACACTATGCTTCATATCCTCCTCTCATATTTAAAATCCAATCATCAGAGTCAATCCCTTTCCAACTTTTTTTCGCCTTAGAAATAAGCACAGAGAGATAGTCAGAGTCGTACTTTGGATTATAGTTAATTAATTCAACCAACTTCAAGGTCTTAGTATCTATTTCAGCAGTTTCTATATTTTGCTTTCCAATTGCACGAACACCGAATTTTTTATAAAGCAAGTTTTCTTCTTGTTCCGTCAGAAAATCTTGACCTGTTTCTATCGCCAAATACCCATATTCATCTGTATCTATATGAATATTGGCTTTACTTTTACCTCCAGCATTTTTTAAAATACCATAAAAATAAAATTCAGCTTCAACCCAAGTATTTTCCGTTCTAAAAAATTTTGTGCTTGGATTTATTAAAAGCTCAACATTTTTTTTAATGGAGGTGCTGAACTGAAATTCATAATTTTTTTGTTGTGAAAGTTGCTGTATACTTTCTATTGCCCTGGCTGTTTTTAAATCTAAAAAGTCAATTGAATTAGTTTCCTGAATTTGTCCCAGAATAGCACTGAATCCAATAATATATTGAATTGGTGTCTTAAAAATATGCCTTACTGAGCCTTCTTGAATATTGTAGGTAATTAGTGGTCTGTCTTTCTTATTATTCGGATATAACAGGTCTTCAATATTTTGTAGTATGCTTGTAATATGCTTTATATCATAATTTTCAGGCTTGAGTTCCAACCTACCAGATTTGCCTACTACTCTTATTTCTATATCACCTATTTTATCCACTTTACAAAGTTACAAATTTTTAATTATCCTGTCCAATTTGGTTCAGAATAGTCTTTTATATGCTTTACAACGCTGTGGCTATCAATCGTGGTTTTGGTTGAGCGTTGATTTAGTGATAGATGGTGTTGAACTAACCCTCCTTTCAGGCGTGAGCTAATTTAGACCAAGACACAGAAACAAGTGATCCACATCCACAACACAATTTAATGCTCCCCATAGCAAAAACCGGATTAGCATGCCCCGATGAAGATCGGTGGTCAACACAGTCTTCAGCACTGACCTATCTGCGCGCCGAATACTTAGTTGTTAGGGGCTGGTGTATTATTATTTTCTGATTTTATAACAAAATTATTCGCTCTCAGCCTTAGTGATATATCTAGCATAAAATGCTTCATTTGGTACGGAAATAAGATTATTTCTTTCTCTAGGATTAACCCCTCTGTTCGTATATAAATCCGCCATATACTTTAAGGATTCTTTTAAGTAGTTTCGATGAAAATCATCCAAGTTTTCTACAGATACTTTTATCAATGCTACAATTGAATGAAATAGCTGGAGTTCAAACCAAGTAACGGGTAACTTTGTAATTATAGACCTAATCTTTACATTTTTAAAATATAAAACTCCACCAATTACCTTTCCTTCTGCTTTATCCTCCTTAATTGCTATACCTTTTTGAATACCTGTAAATGTTCCGATCTGTTTATCTTTATTAGAAACTTCATTTATATAATTAACGATTTCTTCACTGAGATATAAATCTCTTTTTTCCATAATAAAAAGAATCTGTGCTATGAAATGAAGTACCATTCTTACATACTCAATTTTTTTAGTCCCAGTATGTAATTCTTTAAATTCTACGTTATAAACAATGCCATCAGTGGTCCCTATTTTAACTTTTAACACTGGAATGCCTGAAGCCCTTTTTATTATTTTGATAGCAATGATTATTAAGACTATAATTCCTATTAAAATGTATATCCATGTATTCATAATTTTCAAAATATTAAGTTCGTTGAATTATATAGTTTTAATCATGAGTAGTCTTATGGTTTTTAGACAGCTGTGTTCAGAAGTTCAGATGCCACATGCCCCCCCTAACGGTGGCAATATGAAAATTCGGACATTTTGAAACACCAATCTTACAATATATTATACTGTTTATTCATTGCTAATCCGATCATATTTACTACTTTCTGCCCATTTTTTCATATTGCATGTTAGCTGCTATTTTATTAAGAATGTTCTTGAATCCATTCAATTACTTTCTTGCCATCCTTTGTACGAGTAACTGTATCAATATTTTTTGACCCCCCTTTAAATTTGTAGTTAATTATCATAAATAAAATCCCAATGAAAAAAGATGTCAATCCAAAGTAAAAATTAAAAAATAATAGTATTAACCCAATTATTATAATTAACCAGTTAACCCCAAAAAGTATATCCGGTTTTTCATTTTTTGTTGGGACATGAGATAAGTTGATGTCCGTATTATAATCATATGGAAATTCCGGCGAACCTCCTTTTTCAGTTAATTCCATCCATAGCGAAATCGTTCTCACCAAATCAGCTGATGACCTTCCTGGTTTCATTTTGGGTAATTTATTAGAGTAAAAGGAATACCATCCTATTATTGAGTCTTTTGTTATTAACTTTTGCTCATGCATTAATTGAATTTGTTTCAAAGCGTTTTCCGTTGTCATAATAAAATGGTTTTGTTTTATCTAAAAAATGAAACTATAAAAAAAATTATTCCAACAACTAAGAACCCCATCCCAACCAATCCGATTAATGAAACCCATTTTGGAACAGTACCTGTACTTGAAGTATGTTCCCAAGCGTAGCTGTCGTCTGGAAGTTTCTCATCTACATCAAGAATTCCAGGCGCATTTTTGTTAAGGTAATGTCGCATTAGAAGCGCGTTTAATATATAGCCAACTATGCCTAAAACTGTTAGTATGATTCCTATAGTCATTTTTACAATTTTTTCACTATTGCCGATGGCAATATGAAAAACTTGGCATTTTGAAACTCCAAACTTTCAATTTACAGCAGTTTATTTAATGTTATAATATTCATATTTACCACTTTCTGCCCAATTTTTTATATTGCGTGTAGGCAACCGTTTTTATTCATATTCTTTCTCTTTTTCTGTTCGCTGAATTTCAAAATAGCATACAATTGCACCAATAATTCCTGCAATAATCCCAATGTTTGAAATGTATTCTGCTGTCATTACATTAACTATAAAAAGCGATGCTCCTGAAAGCATGCTTATTAAAATTGTTAAAATTAGTGCTATTTCTTTTTTGTGATATGGAGCAATGTATGCTCCAGCATATACAAATGCTGCCGCTGAAATTGCAGAACTCATAATGTCAACGAAGATTATATTTAACCAAGAATCTGAATCAATATATCTAGATGCAGTTATTGAATGTAGAAGTCGCCAAATAAAATTCGCCAAAATAAATGCGAGTAACGAGACAGGAAAAACTGCTATCCATTTCAGAGCTTTCATTCTGCTTTTTTACTTAATGGGTTTAAAAAAAATGATGCTAATAATAAAATCGCCCAAATCACATCAACAACATTCCAAATTTCCCTGCCAAGCGATATTTTAAAGATTGGATTTATTAAGATTGCAGATGCCAACCAAGTTACAAACCAACCCTGATTTTTTTGATATTGGTTAAATGCCAAAATTCCGAATCCGACCATTCCAAGAAATCTAATTAATTGGAAATAACCATATGGCATATCAAAGAGGCAACCAATAAATAAAATGGCTAATAGGATTTTAATTATTCTGTCGGCATTTTTCATTTAATAATCATCTTCCATTGAAGTTGCTGACCCATATATTAAAGCAAAAGTCAATTCAAGAACTAAAATGGTGAATACTATTGCACCAAATATTACTTTCCCACTATAATTAATGTCCATTGTCCATGAATTATAAATTACCCAAATCCCGTTGATAATACTTAATATCAAAATTGTCCAAAAACTAAAAACTCTATTTGGTGATACTCTACTTGTTAAATTTGTTAACAACCCAGAAAGTCCTTGAAATAGCCCCCATAATGTACTACCAAATAAAATTAGGATTACGATTAACCAAAATGTACTTAGTCCTATAAACCAGGATAATAAATGTCCAAATGCCCAATAAACAATTCCAAGTGCTAAAAAGCATAATGGAATAAATAAAATGTACCTAATTAGTTTCATATTTCTGTCTTTTAAATGGTTTCCAACCGTGAGTTCATGAGGCGTTGGGCGTTTTGAAACACCTAACTTTCAATTTACTATGACGTTTATTTATATTCATAATCATTCAATTTAACTACCACTCGCCCAATGACTTATACACATTGTGTGTGCCCAAAATGGGCATTTAGTACGAAAGGTACTAAATTATTCCAGATGGTGAAAATCCCTTACAGGCAAGTTGGTGAAGCCTGTTAGTAAGTCGCAAGATGGTTTACCGTGAGTTATACATTGAAGGAAGCGACTACAAAATCCGGTACTGATCCTTCGGCTACGCTAAGGGCAGGCTAAACAGGAACGGTATTCTAAGGCCAAAGAGGGTAAGCAAACACATCTTTGTGAAGCCCTGTAACCAACAATCTCTATTGGGTAGATGCCGCGGGAATCGGAGGAAGGAATATGTCCTTACCTGGGGAGGTCTCGAACTGCACGTGTTGCAGATTGAGAAGTCAGCAGAAGTCATAGTAGTTGACAGGAAACGAGCCCCGATAAATCGGGGAGGCCTCACGGGTTGATGAAGGATTGAACGTTTATCTTCCTGAAATTGAATTGGGAAAGCATAGCTTTGCCCATTACGAAATTAGGAAATAGCTTTAACTGGTAGAAAGAGCACTTGTTGCGATGATAGACAAACCGCCGTATACGAGAACCGTTTGGCCTGTCCTGACGAAGGAAGGATACCGTGGTGTGAGACCTGCTTGTCCGGGGCAAGGCAGGAGTGCACTGGCGGTCATTTGACCGTCAGCCGTCTACTCGATTGGCAACTGGTTTTATTCATTGGGAAATTGGTACTTTATATTCTTCCAATTCTTTTTCATCCAAGAAGTCATAAACTAAAATATTAATAAAAGAGTTATTTAATTCCATTTATCGAATTGCTTAATACATCGTGTTATTATGAGCTGAAGTCTTTGGAATTTGCTGCATTGAATCCCAATGCTCTACTATTTTCCCATTATTATCGAATCTAAAAAAATCCATTGTAACATATTCATCATTGTTAGGCCAAATCTGATGTGTATGAAGAGCGACTAATTCTCCTTCTGCAATTACACGAACGAATTCAATTGACTTGTTTGGATATTCTTTTGCCATTCTATCAAAGTAATCAATAAGTGGTTGTACTCCATCTCCAACTAATGGATTATGTTGAATGTATTCATTCCCAACATACAAATCAGTAGCTTTTTTCGGGTTTCCTTCGTAAGCCATTTTATAAAAGGCAACCGCATTTTGTTTATTCTGTTTCAATCTTTCATTCATAGGGATTTGTTTTTTTAACTTGTTGCCAATTCGCTAAACGCTATTGCGTTTATTTCCATTATATCTATTGGATTAAATTTAATGAATCCAAAGAACTTTCAATACGCTTAATGATATTTGCTTCCACACAGGGGTTGACATCTGTGGTCTTACTATTACTATGGCTCGGTATGCCTTTTGAGTGTTTGTCTCGCCGATGTTTATAAGCAGGTTTTTTAAAAGAAATACGGTCAAGTGTTTGAAAAATATGAGCAAATAATGTGATATTCGTAATGCTCGTGTGTTTATAGATTGAGGGAAATCTTAAATATAAAACACTCCTGAAATTTCAAGACTGCACAATGGCACTTTTTTTAACGTTTTGGACAGACGTGATTATTTTATAATATTTATCGCATAAGCTATCATTAACCCACTATGAGTTTCACAAATTTTCATATGCACAGCCACTATTGCGATGGTGAGGGGTCATTAGATTCTTATGTAAAAAAGGCTATCGACAAAGGCATGTACGCCATTGGCTTTTCCAGTCATGCTCCGGTACCATTCTCTACAAACTGGCACATGGATAAAGAAGCATTATCTGAATACAAAAAGGAAATTGAAAATTTGAAAATTAAATATAGAACCGAAATCAATATTTACTCAGGTTTGGAAGTTGATTATATTCCCGGGACAATCGGACCAAAGAATTTCCGAGAGCAACAGTTAGATATTATTATTGGGTCAATACATTATGTAGGTCAGTTTAAAAATGGAAATAATTGTTGTATTGACAATACAAATGAAGAATTTAAAAAAGGACTCAAAACACTTTTTGATAATGACATAAAAAAGTTAGTCGGAAAATACTACGCATCAATGACTTCAATGATAAAAAGTGAAGCTCCGGATATCATTGGGCATTTTGATTTGATTAAAAAATTAAATCATGACAACAGGTACTTTAATGAAAAAGATAGTTGGTATCAGAAAATGACAACAAGTGTTCTTAAAGCCATAACGTTGTCAAAGTGTATTGTTGAAATTAATACTCGAGGTTACTACAAGGGAATAACCAGAGATTTTTATCCAAGTAGATTAATTTTAGAAAATTGTTTTAACCTCAATATCCCGGTAACAATTAGTTCAGATGCCCATCATCCAGATGATATTGAAAATAGTTTCGGAAAAGCAGCTTCCCTCCTGCTAAATATTGGCTATAAAAAAATAAGCATTTTCAATAATAGCAAATGGATAGAAGTAGATCTGGATAAAAAAGGGCTAAGGTTTTAATATTTCATTGATTAAAAAAATAGAATTATATTTTAGTTAAGATAAATATATTCACCATATTTTTTCTTATAATTTAATGGAGTGAAACCACTTATATTTTTGAACTGCTTAATAAAATAGGAAACATTGGAGTAGCCGCATGTGTAACAAATACTTGCTACAGAAAGATCATCCTCGATCAATTTGCGACGGGCATGAGCGATCCTTATTTCATTCAAAAATCTGATAAATGTCTTGTTGGTTCTTTTTTTGAAATATCTACAAAAGGCCTGTGTCGAAAGGCTGGCTATTTCAGATACATTTTCTAAAGTTATATCATTGTAATAATTATTGTTCACATACTTATAGACTTTATTGAGACGGTTAGAATCACGCTCATTAATCGTTTGTTGAACAATTGGACTATTTAGAAATTGATAATCTTTCCCCAGGGTTATTATTTCGAGAATTGATAATAATAGTGTAATTCGTTTAAGACCTTGCGATTTACTAATCGCTTTCATTAGCATTGCTATTTTTTCTCGACTTTCCCCTAAAACCTTAATTCCTCTTTGCGAACGGTTAATCAGTTTAAGAATGCTTTTGGATTCAGGCAACCCCCAGAATTGATCTCCAAAAATCTCCTTTTTGAAGAGTACGAAAATGATTTCAGTATTGAGATCACCATCATCTTTTGATACTTTTTCATCACTATACCAAACATGAGGAACGTTTTCACCAATCATCACCAAATCACCAGAACTAAAATGTTCAACCGACTCACCAACAAATCGAGTGCCCGTTCCCTTTATTACAAGCATTATCTCAATATCTGGATGGAAAAGAAGCGGATTAGGAAAATGATGAAATTTCATATGCTCCACATAAAACGAATGATCAGCGTTTGCATCTATTTTTTGGAATTGAGGCAGCATGTTAAAATAATGTTATTTTTCGCTAAAATACTTTTATCAAGTCATTATTATAATAAGTATGTTTGATTTACTTTGTTATAATTTAATGAGTTAGAACCTATTCACTATTGCTCCCAAAGGTTGTTGTTATTAAAGAAATAACAAATAAATAGCACTAATAAATTAAGTTGCATTTTGTATTTGGTATAAAATACCAAATCCACTTAAAGGACCAATAAATTATAATACGACCATGAGAAGAGCATTTAATTTGTCAGCAATTATTTCACTTCATATTATTCTTATCTCTTGCAACAATACCCCAAAAAATATTGAGGATAACATCGTCATAGAAAACAAACAGCTTAAACTAATAATTGGAAATGATGGAACCGCAAAAAGTCTGATATTTAAACCTAACAATGAAGAGTGTTTATTCAAAGGGGAAAGTATCTCAGTATTTTCTGTCACACAAGAGCGACCATACAATAATGAGGTAAAACTGGCTCACCCAAATAAGAAAACTATATATCGGGCAGATACAATTTATTGGGTAGAGGAAAACCTTGTTGTTGGTTTTGAAACTATTCCATATGAAGCAGTGATAAAAATAAAAGTGTCAGAAGAGTATATAGGGTTTAGTTTGGAAGATTTTATAGTTGAAGATACTGACTATCATGTCAATATCACACCTCCTCCAGTATTTGAAATGTGTTTTTTACAACTTCCCATAAGAAATAGAAAACATTTTGGTGAGTGGTTAAATGTAAGCTGGGATGATGATATTTCGATAAATATTTTAGGAACCGATCAATATGCACGAATTGATGCCGAAAAACGAAACAATTACCGTGTGATGAAAGCTGAAGCAGTAAAAAGCGTAAAAATGAAAACTGTAGGTGCAGGCTTAATCGTTTGCAGCACAGACAAACTCTTAGACAATATATCTAAGGTTGAAGAGGACTTTAATTTACCAAATGGAGTGAAAAGCCGCAGGAGTAAAAAGACCAATTTTTCGTATTACTTCTCAGGCAACCTCAATCCTGGCAATGTCGATCAACATTTAAAATATGCCAAAATGGGTGGGTTTCGTAACTTTATGCTGTATTACCCTTCCTTTATAGAGGGCAATGGTTATAAAAAGTTAGGAAACTACGATTGGAAAAAATCCGAATTTCCAAACGGTAAAATTGACCTGATAAACTTGCTAAATAAAATTGAGGATAATGGCATGATTTCGGGATTTCATTTTCTTCATACGCATATTGGCAGAGATAGTAAATACGTCACTCCAGTGCCTGACCATCGATTGAATCTGCTTCAGATGTTTACTTTGGCAGCACCCATGAATGAAAATGACAGTACAATATATATTGAACAAAATCCAGAAGGTCTTACAATGGCTGATAAGTGCCGTGTATTAAAAATAGGTACAGAATTAATTTCGTACAAGAGTTATTCTACCACCAGGCCTTACAAATTTAATGGCTGCATTCGAGGCATAGATAAAACAACTATAAATTCGCAACCAGCCGGATACATTTTTGGTTTGTTAGATGTTAGTGAGTTCGGCTCTACAAGTGTCTATCTTGATCAGAACAGCAGTTTGCAAGATGAAATCGCAGAAAAGATTGCAGATATCTATCAGGCAGGATTCAAATTTATTTATTTTGATGGTTCTGAAGGGGTAAACTCTCCATTTTGGTATAATGTATCAGCAGCACAATACAAGGTTTACAAAAGACTAAAACCCGAACCTCTATTTGCCGAAGGAGCTGCAAAAACACACTTTAGCTGGCACATGATGAGCGGTGGTAATGCATTTGATATTTTTAAACCTGAGTATCTTAAGGAAGCAATTCGAAAATTCCCTGCTGAAGAAGCCCCACGTATGAAAGAAGATTTTACCCGAGTCAATTTTGGGTGGTTGGGTTACTGGGTTCCTGATGAAAAAACCATAGGCACTCAACCCGATATGCTCGAATATGTAACGAGTAGAGCTGCGGCTTGGGATTGTCCGGTCTCAATTCAAACTAACTTAAAAAAATTTGATGATCATCCCAGAACATCTGATAATTTAGAAGTATTGCGACGTTGGGAAGAGGTAAGAGCGCAAGGTTGGCTGACAAAAGAAAAGAAACTACTACTTCAGAATCTGGAGCAAGAACATATACTACTTATAAATGAACAAAAGAAATTTGAATTGCTGCCTTATGATCAAATTGTTGATGTGGCAAATGGAAGCAGAGAAATAAGGGCTTTCATTTTTGAGAGAAAGAATGATTTTTATGTTGTCTATTGGCATATATCCGGAAGTAAAAAAATAGAATTATCCTTAGGATCAGATCAATTCACATTATTAGACAATTCACTGCAAGAAATACAATCAACATCCGGGAAAAACAAGAACACGAGTTACATACCGGTTGGAAGGCGGCGCTTTATAAAAACCAGAAATATAACAAAAGACCAGTTGATTATGTCATTTGAAAAAGCAAAAATCATTAATTAATACTTGTACTAATTGTCATATAACTGATTCTATAAAGTTGTTTTTGAAATAATTTTTTTAAGAAAAACCATGGCTAAAAAGCACTTAACACGCAGAGGATTTATTGCTACGACAACTGCCGGAATTGCTACAACAGCAGTTGCAACAGGAATTCCATCCATTGGCATGACTTCTTGTAAAAGTGAAAAGTACGAGGTCAATGATAATAGCAATTATCCAAAGGGAGATTTTGCCCATATGGTAGAAAAAAATCTTCCGGAGGAAACACTTTATGATTACCATAAAAAGCTTTCCTCAGAATCTGTACACATACCCAGAAGAAATCCTGAAGCCAGTCCGAAAGATACCGAGATGGTGCTCCCCGATGTTGGATGGAAATTAACAATGGACAACCATAGCTCGATTATAATTCGTAATGCTGTTCTTGATTTTCAAGACTACCTTGTTGTTTCGCAAAATGTAAAAATAGATCTGCATGAAAGTAATTCGATTGCCAACCAACAAAATTTAATAAACAATATAGTTGTAGGAACACGAGACCAACTGCCTGGATATGGCAAAACCCTGAAAACACCAAAGAGCTATGAGATTGTAGTTACACCAGAAAGAATAATTGTATGTGGCTATGATGAACGTGGAGTAATGTTTGGTCTTTACAATATTGAGTCTCGTATGAACCTTCGAGAAGCACCTATTTTGCCAAAAGATCTGCATACAGTCCGTCAGAGTCTCTATGAAACACGCATGGTTTTGTCGTGGATGGGTTGGATGGAATGGCCAGACCAGCTTCTTTCACATCTGGTTCATGATGGATTTGACAGTATTTTCGCTTCTGTCTATGCCAATCCAAATGGAGATCGTACAACTGCTGAAAATTCCACAGATTTTTATGCACGCTTACTATATGACGTCCGTAGTCAAGACCCTGGAAAAATAAAGAACTTGATCAATCGCGCCAAACGGTTTGGCATCAAAGTGTACACCCCAATTATTTACCAATACCTTGGCACTAAAAAAAGTGAATTGGGGCTGCGTAAGTTGGTGCGAGAAATCGTTAGCAATTTTCCTGACATTCGGGGCTATGTTCTCCTTACTGAAGGATTTTGGTACAAATCCTGGGGAGGAGGACATGGCGCAAGCAAAGATTACATGAAGGAATGGGCCAGAAATTGGAGCAAAGCAGTAGGCATTGTAGAAGAAGAATGCCATCGGGTAGACCCATCCATTGAGATTATTCCCTGGGAATACAATATAGATTTCAGACCGCAAAATAGTGATATAAAAAGATACTTTATCAAGCAGCTTCCTACAAAATCAATTCCGATGCTTACCTGGGAAAATGGCAAAAGTTTTGAGATTGATGGCATGAAAGGATATCTGCGTGACTATTCGCTAAGTCAGATCGGACCGGCAGAAGTGACCGTCGCCCAGATAGACGAGGCAAACAATCGGCAAATGAAAATCTATTCCAAGGTAGATACATTTGCCAGTTGGCAGTTTGGCACCATTCCATATTTACCTTGCCCCAATCAGTGGCACAAAAGATATGAGGCATTAGAAAAATATGGTGTGAAAGGCACTTTGGAAAGCTGGAGTAGCGGGTATAAACCAAACTTCATTAGTGAAATACGAGCCTGGACTTGTTGGTCAGATGCTCCGCCAAAGGAACAACTGTTCTTAGCGATTGCTACAAGAATATTTGGTGATAAGCATAAGGAAGATGTTTTAAAGGCTTGGGAATATTTCAGTCAAGCCATTCGACTAGTCCCCGACACAGGTCCAAACATGGGCACTAACAATGCCATTGGAAATCCTCTTTTCTTTCAGCAACCCGTAGCCAGAACAGCAACATTTAAATACTCCTGGGCAGATCAGGATAAAAAAATCAACCTGAATCCATATTGGCCATTTACCGTTTCCCGAATGGTTTTCTTTCCGGATTTTTCTAATAAAACCAATAAGGCTGAGCTGTATGCAAGAAGAGGAACAGGCTTACAAGACATTAGTAAAAACATAAAAATTTTACCCATTTTTCTAAAGTACCTAAAAATGGCATCCGATAAAATGGAAGAAGGATTAATATTATACCGAATTGTTGCTTCTAAATGTCCAGCATCTAAACGCAAAAATTCACTGCATGAAGTTGTGGTTGCCGAACAACTACAAAGGATGATGCAGAGTAATTATGCTATCCTTCATTTCGAAGATCTTCGTTTGCAGTTTGTTAACGAGCAATCAAAACCAAAATCATCAAATATAATTGATCAAATGGAAAAAATTGTCCGAGAGGAAATAGACAGAACCGAACATTCGCTCCTTGCTGCAACCCGAGACTCGCGGCTAGGCTTTCAGTTTGAACAGGATTATGTATATACTCCTTATTCGCTTAGAGAAAAGATTGGAATTTTAAAAGATACATTAAATACACAATTGCCAAATGCTCGGAGTAAGAATTAAAATTCTTGTTAATACGATAAACTATTATGAAACTAAATAAAATAAAGATAGTCCGAAGTCCGGAAGTCCATATGATGTTTGAGTTTATTGGTATTATCATCATCACACTTCTTGCTTACATAAATCCAGGTTTGGCACGAGAGCAACAATCTGACGAAACGATTAGCGCAAAAGGTGAAAAACCATACAATCTGGTGGTTATCATGACGGACAACCAAGGGCCATGGACTCTTGGATGTTATGGTAACAAGGATGTTTTGACACCTAATATTGATCAAATAGCTTCTGAAGGAATGTTATTTGAGAGGGCTTTTGCCTCCAACCCTGTTTGCTCACCAACACGTGCGACATTCCTTACAGGACTTATGCCCTCACAACATGGCGTGCATAGCTGGTTACATGCCAATCATCTACAAATAGGACCTGATGCACGAAGTACTCTGGCTAACTTCACAACACTTGGAGATGTACTCAATGCCGCCGGATACAAATGCGGATTAGTGGGTAAATGGCATTTAGGTGACAATATGAGACCACAGGAAGGATTTGATAGCTATTGGATAACCAAACCACATGGAAATACGCTAGAGTTCTATGATCAACCAATTATTTATAAAGGTGAAGTTTATACAGAACCACAATACACAACTGATTTGTGGACTGAACATGCAATCAAATTTCTCAAGCAAAACCAGGGGAAAAAAGAGCCATTCTTTTTGCTACTAACTTATAATGGCCCCTATGGTCTTGGGCAGAGTTTGCTTAAACCGAGTCGAAATCGACATGCCAAATATTATGCTGATAAGCAATTGGCATCTTTTCCCCGCAATCCAATTCATCCTTGGCAATACAACAATCGAGAATACATGAACAATCTGGTATCCATGCGTCGCTATGCTTCAGAAATTAGTGGTGTGGATGATGGGATCGGTAAAGTACTTGATGAGTTGCATCAATTGGGTATGGATGAGCAGACATTAGTTATTTTCACTGCCGATCAGGGTCTTGGTTGTGGGCAACATGGTTTATGGGGTATGGGGGATCACACTAAACCTTTGCATGCTTTTGATCCAACTATGCATATACCGCTAATATTTCGTCACCCGGAAGTGATTTCAGCAGGCACAAGTACAAATATGATGGTCGCCAACTACGATATGATGTCCACAATTCTTGGGTACCTTGGGCTGGCTGATAAACAGCCTGCTGAGCCATCCTCACCAGGACGGGATTTCAGCAGTACATTAAGAGGGCATACTATAAAATGGAACAACACCATGTTTTACGAGTACATCAATACTAGAGTCATTCGCACAGATCAGTGGAAACTAATCCTCCGCAAAGATGCTCATCCTAATGAACTTTATAACTTGATAGAGGACCCGGG
>CAYREN010000062.1:0-4519 GCA_964423255.1 uncultured Roseivirgaceae bacterium
CCAATTTGGGGTGCAACTACTTTTACAATGGTTTTAATTAGTGGGCGAGGGGTGTAATATTCGCCACCATTACGTCCAGCGTTACCCATATTCTTAATTTTCCCCTCATACAAATGGCTCATCTCCAACTGCTCTGCGTGGGTTCTAAAACGGAGTTCGTCAATTAAACTTACTACTTCTCGCAAATTGTAACCGCTTTGTATTCGGTTTTTTAGTTCGCTAAAAATCTCGCCAATTTTATATTCAATAGTATTAGCATTGGTAGCGTTTACCTTAAACTTTTTGAGATAAGGAAATAACTCATTGTTTACAAAATCCAATAAGTCATCACCTGTTAAAGCGTTATGGTCAATATTACCATTAGGCAATTTGGGCGCAGCCCAAATTGTCCAATGGTATTTTTTGTCTATTATTCTTTCGTAGGTTTTTCCAGAAAGTTCAGCAGCAGTTTGCTTGTCTTTCTCTAAATCGTCTAAGTATTTCAAGAATAACACCCAAGATGTTTGCTCTACGTAATCTAATTCGCTTCCACAACCTGCGTCTTTGTGCAGTATATCGTCTATATTTTTAAAAGTTTGTTCAAACATTGGTGTTAATCGTTAAATTGGTGATGTGGTGTTGGATTCATCTATTTGCAGAATTGAAATAGCAAAGTAACTATTTAGAAATATAGTTATCGTTTTTTTTCAATCAAATATGTTGTAATTATTCTGTGAGTGTAGGCAAATACCAAATCCCGTCAAGTCGTGCTATTTGTGTTTTGGATTTTTTTTGAATGAAATACAACAAAGGAAAAAATGAGTAAGAAGGAGGAGGCTAAAGTATAAAAGAGTAAAAAGCCTATTGCAACAAGTTGCCACTTAAAATAATAGTAAAATCACTACTTTATATTTTTCTTATTTACCTCTTTCAGTACCTTCATAGTTTCCTGGGCAATTACCAGTTCTTCATTTGTAGGCACAACAAATACTTTTACCTTTGATTTTGGTTTGCTAATAACTTCCTCTTTGGCACGAAGTCCTTTGTTTTTTTCCAAATCAAAATCCAACCCAAGGTAGCTCAACTTTGTACATATTGCTTTTCTAACTCTATCAGAGTTTTCACCTATTCCCCCAGCAAATACAATCACGTCAACGCCATCCATTGCCGCAGCATAAGAGCCAATATACTTTACAATTTTATATTCATACATTGCCAATGCCAGCTTTGCTCGGTCATTCCCATCATCAGCAGCTTGCTCAATCTCTCTCATGTCTGATGAAACACCAGAGATACCCAATATTCCACTATGCTTATTAATTAATGTATTAGCTTCATTGACCCCTAGCTCCTCTTTTTCCATAATGTATGTCAATACTCCCAGATCAAGATCTCCACTTCTTGTACCCATAATCATTCCCTCAACAGGGGTCAATCCCATGGAGGTATCCACTGATTTTCCATGAGCAATTGCCGTAATTGAACCGCCGTTTCCGAGATGACAGGTTATAATCTTTTGTGTAGTATAGTTTAAGTCTGCAATTTCACAAGCCCTCCTGGATATATATTGATGACTTGTTCCATGAAAACCATATCGTCGCAATCCATATTTTTTATAGAGAGAATATGGAATGGCATACATATAAGCAGATTTTGGCATGGTCTGATGAAAGGCTGTATCAAATACCGCTACTTGTGGTGTGTTGGGCATCAAATCTGTGATCGCATTTATTCCTTTTAAGTTTGGGGGATTGTGCAAAGGAGCCAATGAAACACATTCTTTTATTTTGGATATTACCTGATCGTCTATCAAAGCGCTTGCATGAAATGATTCACCACCGTGAACTACCCTATGCCCTACGGCATCAATCTTATCAAGTGATTTTACTACTCCATGTTTTTCACTTATTAAAACTCCCAGCACGTATTCGATACCGGCTTGGTGGTCGATAATCTCACCTTCAAGTTTCACTTCGTCTCCATCAATTCGTGTATTTACCAATGAAGAATCTGCCATCCCTATCTTATCAACTATCCCTTTAGCCATCACCTCTTTTCTATCAATATCAAACAATTGATACTTAATCGAAGAACTTCCTGCATTTAATACCAGTACTATCATCCTGTTCTTTATTTGTTGTCTATTTAGTTCTTTGATTGGGCTATAATTTTCTTACCGTCCTCATCATATTTATAAAATCCTCGCATGGTTTCTCTGCCAAGATGATTGGCTCTTTCCATTTTTTTCAATAGTGGCGAAGCTTTGTATTTTAAATCACCAAATTCATTGTAAAGATTATCCAGCCATCTCACTATGGTATCTAGTCCAATTTTATCAGCCATCTCAAATGGTCCTAAAGGAAAGCCAAAACCCATCTTCATTGTTTCATCAATATCCTCCATTTTCCCTACTCCTTCCATGAGAATTTCACATGCTTCATTAATAAGCGGAGCAATGAGTCGCGTACTTATAATTCCTGGTGATTCGACAACCTGCACAACTTTCTTACCAAAAATCCTGGCAAATTGACAAGCTTTTTCAAAGGTATCATCAGAAGTATTGAGGCCTCTCGCAATCTCAACAACAGGAATTTTATCAGCAGGAGATAAGAAATGCAGGCTTACACATCGTTGTGGATAATTCAATTCAGAAGACATTTCTGTTATTACCAGCGTAGTTGAATTGGTAGCGATAATTGTTTCCGGCCCAATATATTTTTCGATTTCCCTAAAGATGCGCTTCCTTAGCTCTACACTACTTTCTCGAGATTTAGATTTTACAGATTCTATTACTATGTCTGCACCCGTAAGATCTTCATAATTCATGGTCCCTTTAATTCTTGACATTATGGCTCTTTTTTCGCTATGTGTCATGCCCCACTTACCAATCATGTTATCAAGTTCTGTGGCAAGGCCATTTAGTGAATGTTGAATTTTTTCTTCAGAAACTTCAATAAAAATTACTTCTATCCCATGCGAACTCACCATTCTCGATATCTCCTGACCAAGAATACCACAACCCACTATTCCTACTTTTTTGAATTCATATCTATTCTTTTTTACTAAAGGTTGCGATCTCCTTTTAATAGCATATTCTTCTATCGATTCTACAGAATAACTCATATTTTATCATTTTACTTAATTGCCTGATTGGCTGTAATTACTACCATATTTACAATGTCATCAACAGAGCATCCTCTCGACAGGTCATTGATCGGTGCTGCCATTCCCTGAAGAATCGGCCCTATTGCCTCGGCATTGGCAAGTCGTTGCACCAATTTATACGCAATATTACCAGCCTCCAAATTTGGAAAAACCAAGACATTTGCCCTGCCGGCAATCTCACTTCCTGGTGCTTTTGAATTTCCTATAGATTGGATAAGTGCAGCATCTACCTGCAACTCTCCATCAATTTTCAATTTTGGATCCATTGTTCGGACTATCTGTGTTGCCGAAACTACCTTATCTACCAATTCGTGTTTTGCGCTTCCTTTTGTTGAAAAACTTAACATGGCAACCCGAGGCTCCATCCTGGCGATTACTTTTGCAGTCTGTGCTGTGGCGATGGCAATCTCTGCCAATTGTTTATCATTGGGGTCAGGGTGAACAGCACAGTCTGCAAAAACTAGCATCCCATCATCACCAAATGTACTGTTAGATAATATCATGATAAATGCGCCAGAGACCACACTAATTCCTGGCAATGTTTTTACATACTGAAATGCCGGCCTCAGCACATCACCGGTAGCATTGATCGCACCGGCAACTTCTCCATCAGCATCACCATTTTTTATCATTAGGGTGGCCAGATATAATGGGTTTTTAATTAATTCCTTGGCCTTTTCTTTGGTCATCCCTTTATGACTTCTCAAGGTTACCATTATAGAAGTGTATGCATCTTCCCTTTCAAAATTTAGTGGATCAATGATTTCAACGTTATCGATATTTTTCAATTTGAAATCGCTTGCCAGCTTCTGAATTTTAGTAGGGTTCCCAATCAAAATTATCTTTGCATAGCCATGTTGCAATACAATATCAGCGGCTTTTAACGTTCGTACTTCTTCCCCTTCTGGAAGTACAATTCTTTTTAATTGTTTTTTAGCATTTTCCTTTAAGATATCCAGTAAGCCCATTTATTAAATATTGACAGATAAAAAAATATTTGAATTCATTAACTCAGGTAATTGATCTAAATAATACGTTATTCCCTAAACGGGGGAAATTAAGTCTTCATAAACATAAAATAGATTTACAAAAATACAATTCAGAAGATATAAAGTTGTGATATTAATTACCAGATTTAGATATGATTTACATATTCAAAACTATGATAAAACATTGATAAAGATTGCAATAATAATTATCGTGGATACATGGCTAATTTGAAAATTAAAACATACTAAATATACCCTACAATCCAGTACACGACATATCCAATCCATTCCTTTATCAGGAAATTCCAATTGTCAAGAACTTTAGGGGAAGGGATTAATTTTTCAAACCTAAATCTATCATCCGGTTTGGATGTATAAAAATCAGT
>CAYREN010000062.1:4619-17430 GCA_964423255.1 uncultured Roseivirgaceae bacterium
CCACTTATTGGAATAGCAGGTTTTTCCCAGAGCAGCATACATTCATTAAAAATAATTCCATTAGAAAAGAATAAAAACAAAACAAGTGATGTCCATCTGAATCTTTTTTTCCAAATACTATTTTTAATAAGAAAAGAGGTGATTAAAAAAAGAAGAATTAGAATGAAGGGCTTAGTTAAATAAATAAGAATTTTAGATAAGACAAAAAACATAGATTCAGTTGTAAATTTAGGATACTGGACTATTTAAACTTTTTGTGAAGAAAAATTATTTAATGAATTTGTTTACGCTTAAACCTGTTCTCCATAGTGATTATTTTTCTCAGCACATCATAATAAAGTGCAATAACTAATGACAGAGACATCAACCACATGATGGCAGTATTGAAATAAAGTGTTTCAAAATACCTGCCTGCAAAATATTTGCTAGGCTGGTAAAACAACGTTCTGAAATCAAAGTAATTTACCGGGTCGGGATTAGCAAATATTGGGTATATCTGCTGTACTAATCTACCCTCATGTTCCAGTATTCTTGTTTTCTCTTTACTGTCAAAAACCATGGATGTAATCTGATCATTGGTATAGTTTCTTTTCAATTTATTAAATGCTTCAACCTCTTTTGGAGAACCGGTCATTTCTTTAATTTTATTTTCCCTGGCCTTTTGAGCAATGTTGTGTCTTTTGTGGTGAATACGCTTTAGAGTCCCCAAAAACTGCTTTGTTTTATCAAATGTTGCAGAATCCAATTTGTCAATAGTAAGATTCGCAACTAATTGAAATTTTTGGTTGCCAAATTCTTTCTTTTGAACTTCTATTTCATTTCTAAGTACCAGCAATCTATTTTCAATATTATTGATGATTTCTTCATCCTTTGAATTTCTGTTCGTAAATGCATATTCTAACAAAGACTCCAGCCTGGGCAGGTAGTAAACTGTTTTATAATCTGATAGAGAAATCTCCTTATCCAATTCATAAAACATCTTCTCAAACTTGTTGTTTTTAAATTGATTGACCATTAATGCCTCGTAGGCCCAGCGAGATATCATTACATCTCCAATCAATGGCACACGAGATTTAGCACCAAAGGCTGGGTTTAACTGATCAAATTGAACCACCACACCACTCAATAATATTTGTGGAATAAGCAAAATTGGTATTATTATATAAATCGTAACAGCAGAATTGAACGATGCTGAGATATTTAGGCCGAGTACATTTGCAAAGCATGAGACAGAAAAAAACACCAGCCAATAAGAAAAATACATTCCATTTATGGAAAGAATTAAATTTCCGATAAGCACAAACGATGCAGCTTGAATGGCTGAAAGACTAAAAAGTAAAATGAGTTTTGAAACAATATAACTTCCTCTACTAAGGTGCAAGAATGATTCACGTTTTAGAATTTTCTGATCTTTAATAATCTCTTCAGCACTTACTGTCAGTCCCATAAAAAGAGAAACTATTATTGCCATAAAAATATAAGCTGGGATATTCACATTTTCTTGGAAAATATACTCAAAGGGCCGAAAAGCTTCTCCTGGGTAGAATCTAACAAGTACTGCCAGAATGATTGCAAGTAGCGGCGCTTCCAAAAAACTGATTAGAATATATTGCTTGTTGGCCAGTTTAGATTTAAAATCTCTTGCTGTAAAAATGGCCAATTGCTTTATCCAACTAGGTATGTGCAATACTGCCCTCGGTTTTTCACTTAATTTCTTCAAGTCATGAAATACGACTTTTTCTTTATAAACTTCATTCCAGGTAACAGGTGTAATCTTACGCTGCTCAGTATGCCGACCATACTCATCAACCACGCGAGTTTCGATGATATTAAATAATTGCTCGGCATTTACGTTGCCACAAACTGTACAAGATCCTGACTTTTTATCTACAAGTTTGGTTGCATCCCTGAAATATACAATAGCTGCCACCGGATTTCCATAATAAATAGGATACCCTCCTACATCCAGAATAAGTAACTTATCAAACATTTTGAAAATATCTGAGGAAGGTTGATGTATAACTACAAATATCAGTTTGCCTCGCAATGTCAATTCTTTGAGCAAATCCATTATATTTTCGGAGTCTCTTGATGAAAGCCCTGAGGTAGGTTCATCGACATACAATACCATGGGTTCTCTGAGCAGTTCCAGCCCAATATTTAATCTTTTTCTTTGACCTCCCGAAATAGTCTTTTGAAGTGGATTGCCAACTTTGAGGTGCTTTGTCTCAAATAGCCCAAGGCTTATCAGGGTTTTATCTACCAAACCGATAATTTCTTGTTCGGTATAATTACTAAAGCAAAGTTTTGCTGCATAGTATAAATTCTGAAAAACAGAAAGATCCTCTATAAGCAAATCATCCTGGGGGATAAACCCAATAATTCCCTCGACCTTCTCCTTTTCTTCGTGAATATTGATTCCGTTTATAAATACCTTTCCAGAGGATGGTTTTTCATTTCCGTTTAATACGTTAAAAAGCGTTGATTTCCCAGATCCACTGGCGCCCATTACACCAATTAGATTTCCGTTTTTTTCATTAAGCGTGACATCCTGAAGGCCAATATTTCCATTTTTGAATTTATAATAAATATGCTCGGCGTGGAATGATATAGGGATCTCATTTTCTTCAATGCGGAAGTGACTGATTATATCACTATAATAAATAGCTCTGAATCTGTTACTTCTAATTGTGCTGCCAGATGGAACTATTTCGATTTTCCCATGCTCCATTGGGATTTGATTTAAGAAAAGACTTGAATTACCCAGGTATCTCAGAAAAAAAGGTTTTATAGACTTCAGGTTGAGTACAGCAATATATCCATCAATTTCTCCTTCAGGTTCTATTATTCCGCATTTCCCAGGCACATTATCAACCTTGCTGCTAATGATCAATATATTAACCGAATTGAAATCCTGAATATTGTTTGCAGCAACAAAGCTTTGAATGGAATTTAGTTCTTCACTATCAATATTTAATTCCTTCCCAATATTATGTAGCGCTGTGTTTTCATCATCAGCGAGTATATTATCGGCATAAACAAGCTGGGTTAACTCTGAAATTAAAAATATTTTTTGTTGATGGGTAACCTGGCCGTTTATCCGTTTTGTGATTTTTGAAATCTCTGAAAGCTCTGAATGTTCCTTGTCAAACTTTTTATTACAAAAACTATCGAACAGGTGCATATATTTTTCAATCACTTCCTTGTTTAGGCGCGAAGTAAGCAGATTAAAAATTTTAGTCCTCTCCTTTTCACCAACCCCGTCGAGCCTTGCCAGTAAGGCAAATAACTGTATGACAGCTTCAATTAATTGTTCACTCATGGGTTGGTTTTAATGATTATCCAATTATATTTTTGCATAAAAAAAAGGCATTGAAGAACAAACTCCAATACCTTAAATATATTAAATCATATACTTTTTATTAATATACTACAGTTGATCGTATAGAATCAACTTGTGCTGTCAATCTTGACAATACTTCATCGTTAAGAACTTCATTACCCTTTCCAGAACTAATTTTCCCCATTGGGTCAAATTTTGTGTAATTATCATACAATTCCTGTAAGCTATTAATGGTGGCAATTTCCCAATCTTCTTTATTATCGACACCTTCAAGCAAATCAATTACATCCCTTAATGATTCCTTTTGCTTTACCAGATTTTGTACAAGAGGAGCCAAAATTTGTAATCTCATATCATCTGGAAGAAGATCTTTTGGATAAGTATCAATTATTTGCGTTGATATATAAAGGGCTTCTATAAACGTGCCACTAATCATAAGTGCTGCAATGTTATTCCTGTTATTCTCCTGAAGATATTTGTCGCTATTTGCTATCACATCATCAATAATATTTGCAAGGCTATCGGGTATAGATAGATTCTTTTCAAATCTTGCCAATACTGCAAAATCTACAGCATCCTGAGCTCCTACTGCTTCAGTTAGTTTCAGACACACATCCATATAATTAAGTGCGTCTTGAGTTCGGCCATAGCTACTTAAGTATCCTATATCCGTGGCGTAAACCCCAAGATTAAAGGCGGCCTTTTTTGCTGAAATAGTATATGACTCATATTTTTTATAGTCATTTACAATATTTGGGTTAAAATCTGCTCCCGTACTTTGAATAATGTATGGTATCTCTGCAGGAGAAGGAATATCTCGTATGGTTCTATCGATTCGCTCCTTTAATTGTTGTTGAGCGGCATCAAATTCCTTAGCAGCACCAGCATCTTTTTTCTTATCAGATCCGCAAGCGATCATTACACTGATCACAACTGCTAATAAGATTTTGCTAGTCAATTGATAATAATTTCCTGAATTCATAGCCAAATATTTTTCTGGTTTAATAAACTTATATACTTATTTCAATTTCAATTTAAGTCGGTAAATATATCAAAGAAAATAGTTTTTACTTCATTTGAGGAGGAAAAATAATCATAGTTCGTACTTCATTTTCAAACACCTCAACGCCAATTCCTTTTTCAATGATTGTAATATATGATTTTTGTTCAAATTTAGAAACTTGTTGTACTCCATATATCTGATCAACTTTCGTTAAATCATCCCAAAAATTCAGTCCTTCAATAGTTCCAATATCAGCGCACAACATTTTATTATATTCGGGATAACTGCTCAGTTGAATCATGCAAACCAAATCATTTTTAAAAAATAAATCTGAAACTGGAAGCCACATGATATGTCTATAACTAACAACAAAATCAAATTCAATACCTGCCTCATCTGCTATAAATTTCAATTGAGGAGATATTTTTTCTTTGTCAATCATTTTTCCCTTAAAGCCCAACTCCCATTCTACCTCATCCCAATCAATCCCTATTTTTATATCCATCAATCCCTCTCCGGAAATCAGAAATTGACTTAAACCTTCAGTAGAAGAAATGAAAAGAATGCAAAAAAATGTAATTATAATTTTCATATTGATATTAGACATCCCGGATTTTGAAGTAATTAATAATAATTTATATTTCATTTTCAAACAGAATTATCTTTCATTTATCTAAAACTAATTATTTATTAGCAAAAAAGTATTTTTCATCACAACAATAACAACATTATGATCAAACATGTGGTAATGTGGAAATTTAAAAATAGTGCCGAAGGGCATGAAAAATCTGAAAATATTGAAAAAGTAAAAAAAGTTTTATTGGCATTAAAGCCGGCTATAAGCCAATTAAAATCTTTGGATGTCGGGAAAAACTTCAATCCTTCTGATGCTGCTTTTGATCTTGTTTTGATTTCTACTCACGAAGACAAAGAGTCACTCAAGGGATATATCAATCATCCAATACATCAGGAAGCTGCAACTTTCATAGGGAAAGTGGTTGCGGAAAGAAAAGTTGTAGATTTCGAATTTTAATCTTTTAGGTTAATTATATATACCAATGATTTCTATCAATGAATTTTCTATAATGAAAATGGATAAAAAAATCCAAATGCTATATGGTGAAGGTACATTTATAGTAGCGATCAGGTATTATAAATATAAAATCAATTTATACCTACTTTCAAACTTTTACATTGAAGTTTTTTACAACCCTAAATTGGACAAAATAGTCAGCATTGAACCTTTGATACGCCCTACCAAACGCATGAAATTTTATGCTGATCAAATCAGGTTACCAGCAGGTCTATTATCTTGATAATTTTTTTATCTCAAAAGATACATAATTCGTCCAAGCGGGGTCTATTGCAAAGGACCCTGAGATGAAAATAGATAAGCTAAGAGAAGACCCCGATATGACTGGAATCAAATTGATTACCCGCTGATTTATTGTCTTGAATATTTCTTATCTCAATAAGTACATTTTCCCAATGCCATTTTTAAAGGCCCGATCTGCTGAGGTTTCACGGTGCTTCATTTCCTGACCGTTATTGTAAATTTTTACTTTGTATAGATATACCCCGTTTGCCAATTGATCTCCATATTCGTCGTGGCCGTCCCAGGCGTATTCTGTTTTGTTGTTTCCTATTTTTATTGGGCCGATTTCGTCCTGGTTAATTTCTCTTACTACTGTGCCGTTCACTGTCATAATTTGGATAATGATCTCATCGGGGATCTCGCCTCCTGTAAGCGTAAATACAAATTGTGTTCTGGATGAGAACGGGTTTGGGTATGGGAAAAAGTTTGTGATCTGAGACTCATTGATTATTTCAAAATTTACTGCATAAGGTTCCGATCCAGAAGGGTTGCCACTTGCATCGGCAGCTTCAGCTTTTAAGGTATAAATTCCGTCTGGCAAATTATCAGGTTTAAATTCTACCCGGAAATCATTTTCTTCTGTCGCAGGTGTCCATGTTACGTTAGGCGAAGAGAACGTTATCCTTACGGGTGTGCAACCCTGACATTTCTCATTTAAATACAAGTTTACTCCAAGCGTGTCTTCCTTTAGCAATGTTCCATCATCTTTCATTCTTAACACAATCATAGGCGATGGAGCTACAATGTCACCATCCATGATGAATTCCCCATCGACCGTAACTTCCAAAATAGGGTTGGAATTATCTTGATTTACATTTATGAAATCTGGGAGGTTGATAAAATTATTGTTGAACGACATTTCCATTTTTAAATATGGATTGGCAAAAACACTAAAGTCGTTTTTACCTGGTTTGCCCAAAGTTTCGATGGGTAAAGAAAATTCAACCGATTCGTCTGCATTGAGTGGTTTCACCAAAATGGTATCTATAAATGATTTCCTATTGGCTTGATTGAATAAATTGTACTCAATCGCAATGGAGTCTGTAAAAGCAATGTTTGAAACATTCTCAAAAGCAAAAAATGCATTATGAGTTTCTCCCTCACTCTTTTCTATGTCTGAAATCTGCTGGCCCTCTTTATAACTCAATATACCTTCTGGAACTCCATCATACGTGATGAACCAATTTTTCAATTGTGCTGGTGTGAGATTTTCCTCATCAGTTACATGCCACTCCAATCTTAAAAAAGGATAGGCACTCACACTAATTCCTTGCAAATCGATGTCTGATGATTGGACATGCTCAAACAACATAATCTCTTTGCTATCATTATCAATTCCAAAAATATTGAAATAGTATTCGTCCGTTATTGGAATTTCCAAGATCTTTGTTTCTTGATGAAATGATACCCACTTGGCTGAAGGTCCTATTTTTGGACTTCGAACAACACCTGATACAGATTGCCCTTCAATAATATGATCAAGTAAAATTTCTTGCTCGATGGCTGGAGTAGGATTAGAATAGTCTGCTGTTACAATTGTAGCAGTCCCTGGAGAAGTTCCCTTTTTTCCAACAATAATTATCGGCTCGCCATCAGATAATTGCTGGATATCAGAAGACTTTATTCCTATTTCTTCCAGCTTTACTAATGTCGAGGCCGGCCAGGATTGAAATGTGGCATTACCTATAGAAAATAAAACCACATAATCTCCATCACCCATTTCGTCGATGTATTCCTCCATCATCAATTTACTTTCTATTTCATTTTTCAGCATGTTGTTAATTAATTGTGGTACTCTGCCACAATTTTTTCTATCAAGAATAAAAGATGTTCCCAACACCAGATATGGAATAGTTGTAGATTTATCAAAAGCCAGCATGTTGATTGAGTTATCTGTGCATAGCCTCGTAGGAAAAATATATTCAGTATTGTTTATGGTCAATTCAACATTTTCAAAATCAAAATCAGGATGTGATTTGCCAAAAGTTCTGACTTTAATCTTTGTTTCAAATTTCTCAAATTCCCATTTACGACTATCCTCATTAAGTATGATACCATTAGTTTCATTGCCATGAAATTGTTCAAAATGTGCCATCGTCCATCCCGTAGTATTTTTTATATATGAGAATGAAGTTGAATTCCAAATATCTAATTCTTCAGGTCTGGGGTTGCTAAATTTTGACCTCCAATAAAATACAATTGTATCTTGCTCCGGTAGGTTTTCAAAAAGGTTCACCGTCCATTTTGCAATTGATCTACCTGAAATTGACGTTTGTTTTTTGTATGGACTGTTAAATGTAAATGTTGTATCCAGCTCCATTATGTAGGTACGGTTATCCATTAAGAGATCCAGCGATTGTGATGAAAGGGTTATTTCCTTTTTGTTGATAATGGAAAAATTACCCGGGAATATATTTCTTGTACCGCCCAGTGGAATAAAATATTCTAAGGTAGTTTGATTATTGGATTTACTAAGTTCGTCAATTTCATTTAAAGGATCCAGATGGATCGAAAATAGGTTTATCCCAAATCCAGGAATACCAGCAGATTTTATTTCAACATATATCGTGTCTTTATATAAAACCGGTTTGTACATCATGGTATCTAAAGGAAATTCCTGTCCATTACTCAATTTCCTGTTTATGGATATTTTAATAGAATCAGGTTGAGTAGATCCGAAATTTCTAACGATAAGACCAAGGTTGAATACCTCTGTAAAAGCGTTGATTGGCTCGCCATCAATCGATTGGGTAAAAACATTATCGGAAATTATTTCATAATCAGGCTTGGTTGCTCCAAAGATGGCTACAGAGGGATCTCCTTGCAAGGCCATTTGTTGTACTTGTGAAATATCCATTTCACTATTTGAATATTTCTGAAGATATCTTGTGCCAACTTCTTTTAGGATATCCCCTATTCCTCTTTTTATAAAAAGAGAATCTGTAAAAGCAATTTCATAAAATAGATCTGTATATCTCTTCAATCTTGTTGTAAGCCCTGCACTTGTATGTGCAACAAAACCTACTGCTCCCTTATTGGGTGTGCCAATCCAGTCTTCTCCAAATCCGAAGCCTGGATTATACATATCTCCTGCATTGCATCCATTTACAATCATCATTGGATATTTTCCATTATTTCTATAGCCCATACTTTCATTGGAAACATAACCAATATCAATGTCTGACCCTGCGGCACCAGAATGCCCAAAGAATGTCACCAACATTTTTCCTGCATTGACATGCTCGGCGATATTGATCAGTTCTGTAGCTCCATTGGTTTTCTTGCTGATGGTGACAACATCTCCACCTACCAGCTCACCCTCCGCAATCGATTTAAATCCATTTACAAAATCCTTAAATAATTGTTGCTGAAAAGTCCCTTTACCTCCGCTGAGATGTACAAATTCTTTCCGCCAAAGATTGTCATAAGGCTTTTCTTCCATCTCCTTCACCTTATCAAAATATGCTTCGAGAATCCTTGGAGTCTCTGCAGAAACTCTGCCTACAGGAAAGCCTGCCTCATAAGTAGTACCTTTTAATCCTGAAGTAAATAACACATCATTACCGGGGAATCCACTTGTCGGAATAAGGTCTCTACTTGTAACATTTAAATTACCTTTTCTCTCTTGGTTTAAATAAAGTCCCGTCAAGCCTTTTCCCATTATAAATAAATATTTTGGGTCACCCTTTTCTGCCATAAACCGGCAAAATCTGTACAATGCCAAAGAAGTATATTCCCCATAGCTAAACATATTGTACAATTGATCAATATTAACCAAAATTGTATCAAACCCACCCCCTACAGATGAAGCTCTGTATGCTGCATATGCCTTTGGAACATCGGAATAATTTGCCGTGGGTTTTCTTAAGGATTTGTGAGAAACAATTAAAAAGTCCGATTGTGTAGGGTTGATATTTCGCATGGATACATGCTCTATTTTTGGAATCTGCAATCTTTTGGTAGAAAGTAAAAGTTTAGCTCCTTTCGCTCCATTTGGAATAACTGCATTGATCCCAGAACCAACAATATTATATCCTATATCCAATATATTCCCATTATCAGAAATATCCAGCAACTTTGCGCCAGCTAAAACATTTTGAATTTCCAGATATGATCTGCTGGCATTAGTGGACTTTACATAATATTTTTTTTGCTCCAATAACTCCTGATCCCAAGAAGTAGGGACTACCAGCCTCGTATATGAAATAGAGACACGGTCTGCTAACCCGTTATCTACGACGCTAACCCTGCAAAGAAAATTCCCTCCGGAAATGTCTGTCCACTCCAGTGAATCTGATATTAAAGTATCATAATGATAGTTGAAACTTATTTCCTTGATGAGTCTTAAATTATTTTCATCCGGTCCAACTTCAAGCATTATGTTATGAGATCTGTTATTTCCACCCGCAACTAATATTTCAAAATAAGGTTTTTCGCTTGCTGCAAAAGTATTTGTCATCCCTGCAAATAAGACATCGCCAAATTTTCCTTGTCTGATTGCATTTCCAGTCCATCCCTCTCCGTGGTCAAAAACTGACAGATATGTTTCTGCACTTGGTACCCCAACAGGATAATGCAGCCCAATGGAATACTTGTTTGTTTGCAAATCTAAAGTTTCACTAAGGTGATAGGCCTCTGCAGGTAGATTTGCAGAATTATCTTCATCAAAAGAGACCATTCTTTTTCCATCCCCAGTATTTCTCCAGGTTAAGAAATAAGCAGTTGTATCGGAGTAGAAATTATAATATTTATGCGGTTGTGCTTCCTTGGTAATATAAAGTTCTTCGTCAAGGGTACCATCATTTCTCTTCCCGTAAAAATCTATATAATCGCCAGGATCAAATTGTTCGTCATTTTCACCTTCTATAAAAATAGACTGTTCTTTGCCTCTATGGAATATTTGCACGTTTCGTGGATTAACTGTAAATACAGGAAATCCTACAGCAACCAATTCATCATAAGATATTCTATAGATACCATCCTCGGCTGTAGATATTTTATAATATTTCTGAGAAAAGTCGATCCATTCATTACCATAATTTTGTGCACATATAAAGGAGGTAACTGATATTTGGATGAATATCAATAATAGAAACCCTTTGATATATTTTGAGGATTTCATTGCCTTTTACCTTCGTTTAACCCAATAGACAATGAAAAAACATGAGAATAAAGCGCCTCGGCATTGTCAGAAAAATCTGTCATTGCATAGTCAACCCTCAAGGCACTTATTTTAACTCCGATGCCAAAGTTTGGCTGCCATGAGGTCATATCTGTATCATTAAAATCCTTAACTTTTTGAAATTTTCCTGCACCAAGCCTAATAAATGCTATTTTAGAATAATCTAACTCAAATCCAACCATGGGTGCAATAGATACGAAATCTGTCTTCAAGGCAACATTTCTTTTCCCATCAAAAGTCATCTCTAAATCCAAAGAGGCTAATAATCCCATTTTAGATCCAAAAGAGAAATTTCGTGTCACACCTAAAATCGCCCTTGGTAATGTAACCTCCAAAGAAGAAACAGGTATCACATTTCCTGTCAAAGCGTAAACGTCTTCAACCAAATCGGTATTATGAGTCCAGGCATTAAATGTCCCTGTAATATCTCTGAGCATTAGTCCCAGCTCCCAATTACCCCATGTTTTCTGAGCAGATACATCCAAACCAAATCCCCATGCATTGGCAAATTCTCCAACCTTTCTGTGAACTACCTTGAAGTTCCCTCCTACTCGTATTCCGCCCAATGAATGTAATTTTCTTGCATAAGAAAATATGAAGGCATAATCAGCAGCTGAGAAAAATCGTATGTTATCGTAATTAATGGCGCCATTGGCATCATACAAAAATCTTGTATCGGGGATATCGTCAATACCAAATCGTATAATTGAAAAACTCAAATGGCTTACTGTATCAATGGGCATGGCAAATCCAATAAAATCATAATTGGCAATGCCTGCGAAATACTCAGAATGCATCAATGTGACCTCATATTTATCCTGGATTTTCAATAACCCTGCAGGATTCCAATAAGCTGATGTTCCATCAGACACATTTGAGGTTACACTGTTTGACATCCCCAATGAACGAGCTCCGACACCAATAGATAAAAATTCATTGCTGTATTTTGGTGCGGATATTTGCCCCAAAGAAAATATTGAATAAAAAGAAAATGTGATTAGAAAAATACTCCTCAACTCCGTAGCATCGATTGTAATTCAAACTCTCAACACAAAAATAATAAGATCAATATACAATTAACATTTGCTGTACCTTATCTATAAGGTTTTAGCAATTTATTCTCCAGGCGGCAAAATAATTTCTAAGTATAATTATACAAATGGATTAAATTATAGGATTATAAAAAGAAAATGTAATACAAGCTAATATTTTTTACTTAGTACTTGGCCATGCAAGGTACTATATCGTATTAATAGAGGAGAACGAATTGTATCATGTTATGAAAGTAGAGAACACACAAGTTCAAATGAGAAAAGGCATACTCGAGTTTTGCATATTACACATTATATCAAGGGGAGAGGTATATGCATCAGATATGTTGGAAGAATTGAAGTTTGCTAAGATTATAGTAGTGGAAGGCACACTATACCCTCTGTTAACCAGACTACGAAAGGCAGGGCTTTTGGATTACAACTGGGTAGAATCTACCTCAGGCCCTCCCAGAAAATATTATAAACTTACCGATGAAGGGCTTGATTTTTTAAATCATCTTGCTGATACATGGAAGGAACTCTTAACATCGACCAACAAAATCATTAAGTCAAAATCAACCAGCCTTACAGATAGCTCAAAAAAATAAAACGATGAAAAAAAATGTAAGTATCAATATTAGCGGAATAATCTTTCATATAGAAGAAGATGGGTACGATCAGCTCAAGGAATATCTTGAATCTATCAATAGATATTTTTCAACTTTTGATGATAGCCATGAAATATTTGCAGATATAGAATCTCGCATTGCTGAAATATTTCTTTCGAAACTAAAAGATGGTCAGCAAGTAATTGTTCTTGAAAATGTAGAAGAATTAATTGCTACCATGGGAAGTATTAAGGATTTTCAGGCAGCTG
>CAYREN010000063.1:0-2666 GCA_964423255.1 uncultured Roseivirgaceae bacterium
TTTCTGTCGTCCAAAGAAAAAGCGGAGATAGTTAAGTGGGTTGAGCAAGGAGCTGAATGGAAAGAGCATTGGTCTTTTATATTGCCCGAGGCTATCGATCCACCTTTGATTGATAAGGATTGGAATATATCTAATTCCATTGACAATTTTATATATAAAAAAATTGTCACCGAAAAATTAACACCTTCTCCTCCAGCTGAAAAAGAGACACTGCTACGAAGGGTTACGATGGATTTGACAGGGCTGCCTCCTACACTTCAAGAGATAAATGATTTTGAAGCTGATAATTCATCTGCGGCATACGAAAAGGTAGTTGAAAGATTATTGTCTTCCATTGAGCATGCAGAACGAATGACACTGGAATGGCTCGACCTGGCGCGATATTCCGATTCACATGGATTTCATGCAGATGGACTCAGGACGATGTGGCCATGGCGAGACTGGGTCATTAAGGCATTTCATAATAATTTGCCTTACGATGAGTTTGTGACCCAACAGTTAGCCGGTGATTTAATGCCCAATGCCTCAAAGGATCAAATACTTGCCACAGCATTTAATCGCAATCACCCCATGACCGCTGAGGGTGGAGCAATTGACGAAGAATTTAGAATAGAATATATTTCAAATCGGACCAATACTTTTGGTACCGCCTTTCTGGGTCTTACTGTAGAATGTGCAAAATGCCATGATCATAAATTTGATCCTATTTCACAGAAAGAATATTATCAATTAAGCGCATTTTTTGGCAATGTAAATGAATTGGGCATGACTGGTGATGATGGCAACTATGGCCCTTTGCTTTTGCTTTCGAATGACAACACTGATGCAATTATCAAAAATTTTGAAAGAGATATTACTGTTCTTGAAAATGAGGAGTCTATTGAAGATGAACACGCCAACTCCATTATTAATTATCTTAATAATAGAGATTTTGAAAAAGTCAGGCCTATTGCCCATCATGGTTTTGAAAGGATAATAAAAACAGATTCTTCAAAATTTTTGGATCATCGACCCCAAACAAAAACTCATGGGGAAATAGAATTGGTCTCGGGAGTTGTTGGTAAAGCTGCATATTTTGACAATGAGTACGATATTTTTGAGATGAGTGATTTTGGAAGTTTTGAAATGACTGAACCCTTTTCATTATCTGTTTGGATAAATCCAGATGAAACGTCTGATAAAACCCAGGTGATAATGGGAAATGCGGGATCGAAAAATACAATGTGGAGAGGCTGGGACTTATTTCTTGATGAAAGCAATAAAATGTGTATTCGCCTGATAAGTGCCTTACCAAATAATTATATCCACGTTCAGGCCGACGATGCAATACAAATTGGGCAATGGACAAATATCTTAGTTACTTATGATGGATCTGCCAAAGCATCTGGATTACACATTTATATCAACGGAGCTCAGCCGGCAGAAAATATATTACAAGATAATCTGTACAAAAGCATTGTACCATGGGGAATGAACAGAGAACCAAATAATCGACCCTTAAGAATTGGTAAAAGTTATAGATCATTTTCTGGAGATAATGGTATTTATAAAGGGAAGATTGACGAGTTGACTTTTTTTAACAAAGAGATTCTTTCTCAGCAAATTACTGAAGTATTTGAAAAATCAGGTAAAGGAAATCTTGACTTTATATATAATCCTAAAACAAAACAACTAGTAGCTGATTCGCTTCAAAAATTGCGAAAGAAAAAGCTTTTAGCGATTGACACCATTGCCGAAATTATGGTTATGGAAGAAACCCAGCAGCCAAGACAAACCTTTGTGCTCAATAGAGGTGAGTACGATAAGCCATTGGAGGAGGTGAGCATAGGGACGCTTGAAAAAGTAATGGATTTTCCAGAAGAATTTCCGAAAAACAGATTGGGCTTAAGCAAGTGGCTCTTTAATGAGCGTAATCCACTCACTGCCAGGGTTGCAGTTAATAGATATTGGCAAATGATTTTTGGTCGAGGAATTGTGAAAACAGCAAATGATTTTGGAAGCCAGGGCGCATTGCCTTCACATCCGGAGTTGTTAGACTGGCTTTCTGTTTACTTTATAAATTCAGGCTGGGATTTAAGGGCTTTGATAAAAATGATGGTGATGAGCAATACCTACCAACAGTCATCGAAGGGTACCAAATCACTTGTAGAAACAGATCCGGATAACATATTGTTGGCAAGAGGCCCTAGCCATCGCTGGCAGGCAGAGTTTATCAGAGACAATGCGCTGGCAGCAAGCGGAATCCTTAACAAAAAAATAGGAGGCGAAAGCGTAAAACCATATCAGCCAGAAGGATTGTGGATTGAGTTGGGAAATTTCTCACACTTTTTATTGAGATTTAATCAGGATCATGACGCCAACCAATACAGGCGAAGCATGTACACATTTATCAGAAGATCCTCTCCTCCTCCTTTCATGACATTATTTGATGCACCCAACAGAGAAGTTTGCACCATAACCAGAGAGATGACTAATACGCCATTGCAAGCCTTGGTATTGCTCAACGATCCACAATTCCTCGAAGCATCCAGAGCGCTGGCTTATAGATTGAAAACTGAAGGGGGGCAAACCCTGCAAGATCAAATTACTGCTGGATTTCAATTGGTCCTTAGCCGAAAACCAGCAAGGGAAGAAATAGAGTTAATGATGAAACTCTACAATAGTGA